>JBAVUV010001005.1:0-3858 GCA_049696955.1 Candidatus Sulfotelmatobacter sp.
GTTGAAATGTCAAGAAACTTTGGTATCGAGTGACCCGAGGAGGGCAAGGGATTCGAACCCTAGTGGCTGCAAAACCACTCGACATTTGGCGAACGTCGTCCAGTACCCACTGGCAATACCCTCCTAAGCGAATCGCGCACCGTGTAACATTTTATGGGCACCTGCTCGCGACGCGAACTGTCCGGTCGCAAATATCTGGGGACCTGTACCAATTGGGGAACACAAAAGGGACGGAAACGCCGCACCTAGACGGAACGTTTCCGGCAACTAGTTCGCATCGCAACCCAGCGAGAAGCGCAAAGCAGCACACACCTCATTCATTCGTGCGGAACTAAGCTGGGCCACGCGTCTTCCTAATCGCTGTTGCGACACCGTAACCGCATTGTGCAGGTTCACCGCGCACGGAGACTTCATGCCGTCCTCTTCATTGAGAACCACTTCCGATGGCACGCCGCGAATCGTCGAAGTGACTGGCGCAACCGTGACTGTGGATAAATATGCGATGGCGCTGTTGCGGGTGAGCACAAGGACCGGCCGTTTCTTGTCGGGTGGGGCAAACTCGTAGAGCCGAACGTCACCTCGGGCGATCTGCCCGCGGGTTATTCTTCCGGCCACCTGGCCTCCGATTCCCAGCCTCGCGCTTCCGCGTCGGCCGGCGAATGTCGCGCGTAGCCCTGGCGGTCACGCTCTTCACTGGCTCGCAGTTCCAACCGGCGGAGATGTTCCCGCAAAGCGTCGCGCACCAAAGCAGAACGATTCCGCCGAGTGCGCTTCGCGGCCTGGTCGGCTGCGTGTAACAGCTTTTCATCCAGCACGATTTGAACGATTTGCATATATGTGGAACCTATTCCACAGTATACTCCACAGATGGTTATTTCGAAGCAAGCTGTTAATTCCAGAATCTAGAAAGACGGGTCGGCCGGGGCAGCTCCATACACGTTCGTGAAAATAAAATGGGCCGCCCGAAGGCGGCCCATTCTGATTTGAGTTAGGAGTTAAAAGCTAGAAGCTGCTCTTCAATCTCCCGCTACCGGCTCGCCCACTTCCGGCTTCGGGGCTGGAGCGATTCCGCCATTCGGCTTGCTTAACGCGCCGAGCGGAATGAATCCATTTTCGGCGACGACAGGTTTTTCCTTCAGTACCACTTCGCGGTACATGGCCGCCATGCGAGCGTTGTAAGCCTCATCATTTTTCTGCGGTCCGCGATGTCCCGGAATCGGAGTCGCGGAGTGATCGACCGCCAGAGCCGCCTTCGCGTCCCGTGCCCGCTTCTTCTCCTCGCGCGCATTCTTCGCGATGCCCAGATTATCCAGATCGTGCTGCAACTCGGTGGTCACAATGTTTTCGCGCAGCAGCAGTGAATGCGTCTCGTCATCCATCTTCACTTTCTTGACGCCGGCAAAAATCTCGTGCCGTCCGTGCTCTTCATACCACTTGGTGAGCGTAGCCGTCATGTGCATCTTCTCGATAATGTTTCTCCAGCCCACGCCCGTGTTATAAGCGCAGAACGAAATCTCGCCTTCCTGCGTGGCGTAGGGAATAATGCACTGCTCGGTTCTGCGGAAATCGTAGTTGAACAAATCCTGGAACCACATCCCGGCGATGAACAGGAAGTTCCAGCGGTCGGTGGTGCGCCGCTTCATCACGTCCTCAACCGTCCGGTCCGGCCCAACCTTGCCGTAGTTCTTTCCCGTGATGTGATAGTTCTTGTCGAACTTCTTCAGCAGATCCATCAGCTTGAAATGTGTCGGGGATTGGAACGGATCGTAATTCTTCATCAAGCACAGCGCCATTCCAAACCCCGTCAAGAATTTTCCGCGCGACGCATCGTTCACCTTGGCGATGTCTTTAGCCAGCTGATCCCCCGCCAAAAACGCGGTAACCGGCACAGCCTCTTTAGTTTCCTTATCGATCATCACCGCCATCCCCGTCCCACAGTTAGGGTGACAACCGCAACTTAGTTGGCCCCAGTCGTTTTTCACGTCGTTGGCGTGCATTAAATCTGCCCAGTCGCTGAATGTTCCCATGAAGGAAATTGGGAACCAGTCGCGGCTGGGTTCGCCCAGGCCGGTTTGATTTTTTACGTCGTGGGCTAAGTGAGAGAGCGTGTAGCGTTGGGCCTGGCGGCGATCGTCGGTGACGGCTTCGTCGCGGCCGGTAAAGCTTACTGGTTGGAAACTCAGGAAGCTGATTGTCTTCGGATTGTCCAGCGCGAACTTGATGATGCGTCCGACTTGTTCGTTGTTGATGCCGTTGACGATGGTTACTACGGGAACGATTTCTACTCCGGCTTTGTGCAGGTTCTCGATGGCTTTTAATTTCACATCGAACAGGTTGCCGACCATGCGGTGAGCGTTGGCGGCGTTGCCGATGCCATCGAATTGCAAATACGCGTAACGCATTCCTGCTTCTACGGCTTGCTGGCAGAACTCAAAACTTTTTGCGAATTCGATTCCGTTGGTGGCGGCCTGCACGGAGTTGTATCCGACTTTGCGCGCGTAACGAACTGCGTCCAGAAAATATGGAGACAGCGTGGGCTCGCCGCCGGAGAACTGCACGCTCATCTGACGACGCGGCTTGATGGTGATCGCGTTATCGAGCATGGTCTTGATTTCTTCCCACTGCAGTTCGTGGACGAAGCCGACCTGGTTTGCGTCCATGAAACAGGGATCGCACATCATGTTGCAGCGGTTCGTCAGATCGATGGTGAGGACGGAGCCGCGTCCATATTTCACGGTGGAAGAGCCGTGGTGGTGCAGCTTCTCGTCATTGTGCGCGGCGATGTCGCGGCCGGGGAAAACATCTTCCAGATGCTTGGAGAAGTCTGTGTCGATCGACATCACGTCTTCGAAGTGTCCGTGGACGGGGCAATCTTTGACCATCAAAATTTTGCCGTCGCGTTCGACGATGGTGGCCTTGATCTCACCGATTTTTTCGTTCATCAAAACTTCGTGCGGAAGCTTGCCGTCGAGAATCTGCTGACGAATTTCGGGGACACACTTGGGGCAGAGAGAATCAGTGGAGCGAGGCCAGCCAAGGGGCGGCTTGGATTTTTCGTAGGACTTGAGCAGGGGCTTGTCGGACCATTTCGGGATTGGGGACGCACCTGGGTTGATGCGGTTCAAACGGTCGAAGACCACCCAAGCGCCTTTGGCGGCGACGGTGACTGCTTTCTCTACGTATTTAATCGGCTTGCGCATGTTAGCTTTAGCTCCTGGCTTCTAGCTCTTCGCTTGAATCTCCGGTTTCCTGGGCTGGCTTCAGCTTGATGGCACGCTTTCACCTGGCGCGAAACCTGAGATTCTAACAAATATTTCGAGTTCTCCCCGGGAATTGAACCTGGTTTGTACACGTTTCCCTGGGAGTTGTCTGTGGCTATCCTATGGGAGGGGAAGAGGATAAGCACCATTATCCCAACGAATGGGCGAAAAATGGGGTCCAGCGGTTGGATAGGGGATTGGATGGCGGTAAGTGATTGAAAGCAAAAGCGGCTCCCGTTCTGGAACGATTTGCCTGCGGGTGTAAGATGGAGCGAATAGCGGAGTGGCTATGGCACAGATGACGCCGCAGGTTTCAGAATTGCTGGAGAAGGCCCTTAGTCTATCCATACATGAGCGAGGTTTGCTGATCGATCGTCTGGTTGAGAGTCTCGATGACGAACCCGCCGAAGAAGGAGTTGAGGCGGCCTGGGACGACGAGATCAAGCGGCGGGTCGATGATATTCGGTCGGGGCGAGTAAAGACGATTCCGGGCGAGCAGGTGCTGAGAACGCTTGCTCGGGAGTTCCCCGATAAAAGGTAGTCATGGCTTCTCCCGCTTCTCGCAAATAACGCGAGAGATGGGGCACCCGATGTAGAC
>JBAVUV010001006.1:0-5686 GCA_049696955.1 Candidatus Sulfotelmatobacter sp.
AGGCGCGCTCGTGAGAAATTACAAAGATCTCCGCGTTTGGGAAGAAGCACACAGATTGACGCTCGCTATCTATACGGTTACCCAAGGGTTTCCTAAGGACGAACGGTTTGGGCTAACCAGCCAAGTGAGGCGGGCGTCTGCTTCGATCGCAGCAAACCTGGCGGAGGGTTCCGGCCGGAGGTCTGATGGCGAAATGGCGAGATTCATCCAGATTGCGATGGGATCGGGCGCTGAACTTTCCTACCATCTTCTACTGGCGCGCGATCTAGGCTTCCTTAAGAATGAAGAATATGCAGATTCTAACTCGGCAATTGATAGAGTCATGAGGATGCTATCTGCGCTCTCGGGTAAGGTCAGGAGAATTCCGGCGGCGTAGTCCTGAGCTAAAGGCTAAGAGCCAAAAGCCAAGAGCTTTTCACGCGTAACTTGTTGCCGCCGTCCCATTCGTGCTAGCTTCGAAACAATTCTAGGGAAACAGAAGGAACTGAGGGTGCATTGCTAAAAAGTTTAGTCATTGTCGAATCGCCGGCGAAGGCGAAGACCATCCAGAAATATCTGGGGAAGGGATTTACCGTCGAGGCCTCGCTCGGCCACGTGAAAGATCTGCCCAAGAGCACGCTGGGCGTGGATACGGACGACGAGTTCGAAACCGAATACGTTGTGATTCCCGGCAAGGAAAAAGTTTTAGCCAGGCTGAAAAAGCTGGCGGGCCCGATGGATGCGATATTTCTCGCGCCTGACCCGGACCGCGAAGGCGAGGCCATTGCCGCCCATCTTGCGTTCGAGCTGGACACCAACGGTCATGCAAAAAAAAGTAAGAAGAAGAAAAAGGAAGATGCTGGCGCCGTTCCGCGCATTCAACGCGTCACTTTTAACGAGATAACCAAGCGCGCCGTGCAGGCGGCGTTCGAACATCCTCGTGCGATCGATCAAAATCTGGTAGATGCGCAACAGGCCCGGCGGGTGCTGGACCGATTGGTGGGCTATCAGGTTTCTCCCCTGCTGTGGGATAAGGTTCGTCGCGGACTTTCTGCCGGGCGCGTGCAGACCGTAGCGCTGCGATTGATCGTGGAACGCGAACGCGAGATCAAGGCGTTCGAGAAAAAAGAGTATTGGACGATCGACGCGCAGCTTGCCGCCAGTAAACCTCCCGCCTTCGACGCTCGATTTCTGGGGAAGGGCGAAGAGAGAGTCGAAGTCACGAACGGCGAGGATGCGGAAAAGATCCGCGTGGCGCTTGAGCAAGCCGACTGGCTGGTTCGCTCCGTCGACAAGAAAGAACGCCGCCGCAATGCCGCGCCGCCCTTCACCACCAGTAAATTGCAGCAGGATTCGTCGCGCAAGCTGCGCTTCAGCGTGAAGCGCACGATGATGATCGCGCAGCGTTTGTATGAGGGCGTGGAACTCGGCGAAGAAGGCCAGGTTGGACTGATCACCTACATGCGTACGGATTCCACTCGGGTTGCCCCCGAGGCAATTCAGGAAGTGCGCGAATACGTGGGCAAGGAATACGGTGCGGCTTATCTGCCGGAGACGCCGAATACATATAAAGAGAAAAAAGAAGCGCAGGCGGCGCATGAAGCCATCCGGCCAACGTCGGCAATGCGCCATCCTGATCAGGTGAAGCAGTACTTAAAAGAAGATGAATATAAAGTTTACAAGTTGATCTGGCAGCGCTTTGTGGCGTCACAGATTATGCCCGCGGTCTTTGACCAAACCACCGTAGACATCGACGCAAAAGCAAAAAATGGAGATGTGTTCTGGTTCCGCGTCACCGGATCGGTTTTGAAGTTCGATGGATTCCTGCGGGTCTACGAAGAGTCGAAGGAAGGCAAGGACGAGGAAGACGAAGAACTGAAGCATAAACTGCCGGCGCTCGAAGCTGGACAGAAACTCACGCTGAAAGAGTTGAAGCCCGAGCAACATTTCACCGAGCCACCGCCGCGTTACAACGAAGCTTCGCTGGTGAAAGAGCTGGAAGAACGCGGCATCGGTCGTCCGTCAACCTACTCGGCGATTCTCTCGACCATCCAGGAGCGGCAGTACGTGCAGAAGTTGGGCGGCAAGTTTACGCCGACAGAGATAGGTTTGGTCGTCACCGACCTGCTGGTGGAGAACTTCCGCGACATCTTCGACGTGGCTTATACCGCACACTTGGAGGAAGAGCTCGACGACATCGAAGAAGGCAAAGAGAAGTGGACCGACACGCTTGCCGATTTTTACAAGAAATTCCAGAAGGATCTCAAATATGCCGAAAAGCATATGGAGAACATCAAGCGGATGGAGAAGCCCACAGACGAGAAGTGTGAGCGCTGTGGCTCGCCGCTGGTGATCAAGTGGGGCAAGCACGGATCGTTCTACGCTTGCAGTACTTACGATAAAGAAGATCCGAACACCTGTACGTTTACCAAAGAAAATCCCATCAATCTGCCTGACCTGGATAGTGCTGACGTTCAGGAAACTACTCAGGAAGAGTACTGCGAGAACTGTGGCCGAGTAATGGTGCTCAAGCGCGGACGCTTCGGGCAATTCATGGCGTGTACGGGATATCCGGATTGCAAGACCACGCGGCGTCTCGATCAGGGAAAGAAGGTTCCGGACATTCCGCTTGACGAGCTATGTCCGAAATGCGGACGCAACATGATGATCCGCCATGGACGGTTCGGTGAGTTCACGGCTTGCAGCGGATATCCTGAGTGCAAGTACGTGAAGCAGAATTTCATCGGGGTGAAGTGTCCGGAATGTAAGGATGGGGAACTGGTAGAGAAGCGCGCGCGAAAAGGGAACACATTTTATGGATGCGGAAATTATCCGAAGTGCAAGTTTACTTCGGCGCACAAACCGATTCCGGAAAAATGTCCGACGTGCGGCAGCGAATATTTAGTGGAGAAAAATTTGAAGGCTGGACCGGTCATCGCCTGCCCGAACAAAGAGTGCAAGTACGAGCGGCCTGCTCCGCCGCCGGAAGCGGCAGCGACCAGCGCTTAGTTTTCTTATCCTTGGACCATCTTGTCGTCAGTGTGGGCGCAGCTCGGCGCCTATCAGAGCGTCACTTTCATTCTTGAATGTAACTTTCAAGGAGGACTTCATGGCAAAGAAACCGACTGCAGCCGATGCTCAGCTCATTCTCGAACTTTACGATCTGCGGCGGGAGGCGGAAATGCGCAAAGCGCGCAACTGGTGGTTCGTCGAATTCTGGCCGCGGAGCGCCGACGATTTTCTAAAAATAGCATTCGTTCCCGGCACGCCACAAAACAACTGGCTGCGTCAAGTCTCCGGTTATTGGAGCATGGCTGCTTCCTTCGTCCTGCACGGGGCATTGAATGCGGAGTTGTTTCTTCAGCCGGCGGTGAGTGGAGAGATGTTTATTGTGTTTGCGAAGGTTCATCCCTTCCTTAAAGAGTTGCGAGAAAAAGCGGGCGACCCGCAGATGTTCGGGACCATTGAGAAAGTGATCATGAGTTCCAAATACGGCCGCGAACGGTTCAAGTTCATGCTGGAGCGCGTCGAGACGATGCGCGAAAAGATGGCCTCCATGAAGGCGACTTAAGACGAATCGTCCACGCATCTCTACCGGTTCATCTGTTATTCTAATCGGCTGTGCGGATGATCTGGTGGTTTCTGATCCTGGGTGTGAGTACGCTGATCGTGGTGTGCGTTGCGATTGCTTTGTATATGCGGTTGCGCCGCCATCTGCAACTCTCGCATGCAGCCCAGGAGAGTGAGCGCCAGTCTGGCGACATTGAACAGTGAAGCTTCGCTCTTGGTCTCCCGCATTTCGCAATTCGAGGCTCTTTCATGGACAAACCGGTCACACAATCTTTCAGCAATTCGCGGGAAGGTGTTTTCGCTTTCGGCGCTGCTCGTCAAATAGCTCTGGTGGTAGGCGCGAGCCTGGTGGTTGCGTTGTGCGCGCGCATTACGATTCCATTGCCCTTTACGCCGGTTCCGCTGACGGTACAAAACTTCGGCGTACTGCTGGTTGGCCTGCTGCTGGGCAGCCGTCGCGGATTTGCGGCGCTGGTTCTCTACTTGGCCGAAGGCGCAATCGGATTGCCGGTTTTCAATCCTACGGGTGCAGGCGGAGTCGCACAATTGCTGGGCGCAACCGGCGGATTCTTGCTGGCGTATCCGTTCGTCGCATGGGTGGCGGGATATGTGATGGAACACGGGCGCAAGAGTTTTGCTCGTGCTGCGATAGGTGGACTACTGGGCGAGATTGTGCTTTTCACCGGCGGTCTGACATGGCTCGCCGTGCTCACGCATTCGGTCGCACAAGCCTTTCGCTGGGGGCTTTACTGGTTTCTGTTTGCGGAGATTATTAAGGTGATGATGGCGGCGGGAATTGCGTCGCGATGGCAGCGGCATGCGGAAAGCAGCAAGACACAGCTTTAGGTTTTCGGAGTTCGGTTTTTGGAGTCTAAGAGATGACAGTAATTTCTGAAGCGGAAACAAAGCAATCCAGTGGCAGCCAGTCATCGCAAGTGCGCGAAATTTCCATTGCGCATAGCCCGGATTCCGATGATGCATTTATGTTTTACGGCCTTGCCACCAGCAAGGTTCGCGTCCCGGGACTTCGTTTTACTCATACCCTTTGCGATATTGAAACTTTGAACCAGAAGGCGCGCGAAGGTGTGTACGATGTGACGGCAATTTCGTTTCACGCCTATCCTTATATTCAGGATCTGTACGCGCTGATGTCCTGCGGCGGCAGCGTGGGTGAAGGTTATGGTCCGATGATCGTTTCGCCGCGACCCTTTACCCAGAGTGAGATCAAGGAAAAGCGCATTGCAGTGCCCGGCAAACTGACTACTGCCTATTTGGCGCTGCAACTCTTTGCTCCCGGAGTAGAGACGGAAGTGGTGCCCTTCGATCAGATTATTCCGCAGGTGCTCGAGGGCAAGTACGAAGCTGGACTTATCATCCATGAAGGCCAGTTGACTTATGACAAAGCCGGACTGCACCGCATTGTCGATCTTGGCCGGTGGTGGCAGAAGATGACCGGATTACCTCTGCCCTTGGGGGGTAATGCGATACGACGTGCACTCGGCCCGGCGCTGATTTCCGCTGTGAACACGGCATTACGCGACAGCATTCAGTATGCTCTCGATCACCGCGAGGAAGCTTTGTCTTACGCGATGCAGTTCGCTCGCGACCTGGACACTCAGACTGCCGATCGGTTTGTTGGCATGTACGTGAACGAGCGTACGCTCGACTACGGTCCCGAGGGACGCGAGGGGGTTGAACGTCTGCTCGATATGGGGCACAAGGCCGGCATCATCGGGCCTGAGGCGCGCGTGGATTGGGTCTCGTAGTTTTTGCAAGGAGCGTTCTGCAATTTGCCTCGCACTACCGAAAAGCTTCATGCACGTCAAACGCTGCTGATCGACGCCGACGACACGCTCTGGGAAAACAATATTTACTTTGAGCGCGCCATCGCCCGGTTCATTTCATTCCTGAATCACCACGAATTTTCTCCCGAGCAAGTGCGTGAAGTTTTGAACGACGTGGAGCGGGAATGCATTGTGAAGCACGGTTACGGCCTGCACAGTTTTGCGCATGCGCTGGTCGATACATTTGAACGGCTCAGTGTCGGTCCGGTCACGCCTGAGTTGCACGCACAGATCCAGAGCTTCGCGCATACGATTGCCGATCATCCCATCGAGATGCTGCCGGAAGTGGGCGA
>JBAVUV010001007.1:0-2223 GCA_049696955.1 Candidatus Sulfotelmatobacter sp.
ATCGCGGGATGCTCGAGGCATTCGAACAGAACCCCTTCGCCGACCATGCCGGTGGCGCCGGTGATGATGACTTTGAGTTTGGAAGTTTCATCGCTCATTCGCGAGCTCACTCCACATCATAGCTTTGTCCATCGCACCAGCCCTCCTTCCTAACTTCCACGCCGGAAGCCAAAGATGCCGATGACGAAAAAAAGGAAAGGGGGTCAGAAGCCTTTTTTATAAAAATCGCACTATGCGCTACGAAAATGCTATATATTGCAAATTGGCTTATGACCCCTTTTTCTCCACCGGGCGCTAACAGCCCGTGGTTTTAACCCGTCTTCAGCGGGATTCGATTGCGCCTCAGGCGGCCAGTCGGACGGGCGGCAGAATCGCCGTTTCGCTCCGGCCAGTCGTCCCCGTTAAGCGGATCGCCATGACGAACCTCCAGACACTCAAAATCAAGCCGAAAATCCCCTGCAGGCGTCGGGGTTTGCCGATTCCGATGAGTTTGCGCATCACCAAGCCCAGGTTGAATCCGCCGACGTGGATCAATTGGCGTTTGGCGATGTTGTTGTGGCCTCGCAGGTGCGTTCGTCTCATCGCGCCGGTTTCATAGTTGTGGGCGAAGGAGCGTTCGACCCGTTCACCGCGTTGGCGCATCAGCCGTTTGCCGCGGTCGCCTTGGATTCTCCGCCGGTTGGCGTAGACCGCCCGCTGCTCCTGGGCCTTGTCTGTCCAGTCCCTTCGCCCGCGGTCCGGTTCACTCACATACGAGCGAATGTTCATCTCCTCCAGATCGGTCATCGAACCGTTGGAGTGATATCCCTTGTCGGCGACCACTTCGCTCATCCAGTTCTTGTCGAGCTTTTCTTCGGTTCGCACATCGTCAGCCACCGCACGCAGGTTCTCTGTCGCCGCGACGATCGTTTCGATCAGCGTCGTCGGGTCGCCTTGATCCGCGCCTTGCAGCGTCACCGCCAGCACCGCGCCGCTGTCCATGTCCACCGCGTGCTCGGCCTTGTGGGCCAGGTGCGTGCTGCCGTCTTTCATCTTGGTGATCTTCGCATCGGGGTCGTTTGGATTCTCCCAGTCATCGTTGCTCGCCTTGTTCTTCCGCTTGCGATCCAGCTTCGCCAGGTCTTCCCGTGTCGGTGTTTCAATGCCCGACGCCTTGGCCAGTTCCGTCAGAAACTCCTGGTAGTTCTGTTTGGTATCCTTACGCACGATGCTCCGCATCGCCGCGTTGGCCTCCAGGGTCGTGGCATCGATCCCCACCGTCTTGCCGCTGATCAGGTCGTAGTCCGCCAGCACCTTCAACACCCACTGGAACACCTGTTGGTGCGTCTCCAAATCGATCAGCCGCCGGGTGCGGGAGATCGTTGAATGCTCCGTGCTCAACTCATCCAGCCGGTATCCCACGAACGATCGCAGCGACAGCGAATCGGAGCACCGCCAGGCGATGCCCCGTTCTGAGTCGATCCCCTCGAAGTAGCCGATCAGCAGCAGTCGGAAATATTTGCCAGGGGCCAACGACGGCCGTCCGATCTTCTCCTGGTAGAACTTGACGCACAGTCCCTCGACCAACTCGTCGAACTTCCAGCCGGCCAGAACCTCGTTGAGCTTGGCATAGAACGGATGCGCCGCCGACTGCGGCAGCTTCGCCGTCGCAATGAACAGAGTTTGCTGATCGTGCGATTTGCGTTTACCCATGGCCATGCTGGTCCTCCGTGACTCGATGGCCACACAATAGCGCCCGATCAAAAGGATTCCAGTGGATAACTCGATCAGTGCAGACTAAAACCACGGGCTGTTAGGCGGGTACGCTTGGCCTGCATCGACGGGCACGCGTTTGTTCGGATCAAATGTCGTGGGATACAGATCGGGCCGGCTCGAGAGTGCCCTGGGCATGAAGCCGATCTGCGCGTAGGGCTTCACGCCGCGCTCGACGTATGTATCGAAGATGCGGTCGGTGATAGTCCAGTCATAGATCGGATTCCCC
Source organism: Candidatus Sulfotelmatobacter sp. (assembly GCA_049696955.1). GTDB lineage: Bacteria > Acidobacteriota > Terriglobia > Terriglobales > Acidobacteriaceae > Sulfotelmatobacter. Next base: position 1,982 of record JBAVUV010001007.1, read on the forward strand.
GCGGCATCCTCGGTGTAGGCGTTGGTGGAACTCCATTTGAGCGCCGGGGTGCCGTCGCCGCTGGTCAGGAGGTGATGACAACGAATGAAAACCTGCGGGGGCTGAAGATCGGATAATTCGCTGAGCAGCCTTTGGCCGTCGGGCATGTAGGTAAAAGTGGCTTCGTCGTAGCCGAAGAATCGCCAGACGGGAATCCATGGGCCGATCGGGTGGGCGGCGTCAATTTGAATGGCAACGTGGAG
>JBAVUV010001008.1:0-1772 GCA_049696955.1 Candidatus Sulfotelmatobacter sp.
AGAGAGCAATCGATCTCGTATCTCTCTCAAGGTGATCTCCAACATCTCCACGTCAGCGTCCGGATCAAAACACCGAACCTTGGTTTGCCAGTCCTCTGCAAGACTAAACCTGCAAATTCCTTGATCTGGGTCGGTAGGCTCGATGAAAATAGCAGCAATCGAAACACTCTCACCGCTAACTACGTTCGGTACATATTGCAAAAAGAAATACTCAACGTCATCCGATGTGGTCATACTCTTCTCCTTTCATCGTTAGTATCCACGAACAGCTCTCGTGAAGCACGACCTTCCGTGTATTTTCCTTCGTTTTCCCGTTTCGAATTCCCTTTCTGGGAAAGCTGAACCTCAGTCCTTTATTTCCACAGCTTGGTGTGACATGCCGCACAGACTCTCGATTTGGGTGGGCTTAGAGTCTAATTCTCTCTGGCCGACACCATCCCGAGTAAAGGGCCCGACCTTCCCATCGGACGCTGCGAAGTCGGTTCTTCGCACTGGAGAAAGTCTATCGAGGAATGCTGCTGAAAGCAGCCCGAGCGATTTCTCAGAGCGAGGCGTCGGTGACCGTGGTCGCAGTCCAACACATCAGAAGAATGCGTGGAGGAGCGCAGGGGCATCTTATGCGCTGCTCTGATGATCAGTTTTACGTGGTAAAGTTCCTTAATAATCCGCAGCACCCGCGGGTGCTAGCAAATGAGTTGCTGGTTTCACGATTGGCAGCGCAAATTGGGTTGCCGGTACCTTTGGCGGAAGTGGTGGAAGTAGGCCAATGGTTGATAGAGCGAACACCAGGCTTGCACATCCAACTGGCGAACTGCACGATACCGTGCGAACCGGGACTCCAATTCGGATCGCGATATGCAGTAAATCCGCTGGAAGGACGTGTCTCAGATTACTGGCCAATGGAGATGTTATACCGAGTACGCAACGTCAATACTTTTGCTGGAATGCTAGCTCTGGACAAGTGGACTGGGAATTCGGACGGACGCCAAGTGGCATTCTGGAGGAAATCGCGAGAAAGAAAGTATACGGCGGCTTTTATCGATCAAGGCAACTGCTTCAACGGTGGAGAGTGGACATTTCCGGATAGTCCCCTGTGCGGAGTGTATGCGAAGAATGAGGTGTATGCGGGAGTACGAGGATGGGAATCGTTCGAACCCTGGCTCTCCCGGATCGAGAGCATACGAGAACATGTCCTATGGCGTGTTGCGGTAGAGATTCCTCCACAGTGGTACAGTGCTCAGTTTCATTGTTTGCAGAAATTAGTAGCGATTCTCAACTACAGGCGGGGGATTGTGCGGGACTTAATTGAACGGTTTCGACAGTCACCGCGTAAGCCGTTTCCAGAGTGGCAATGTCAAGGAAATGCTAAGCTTCTCTCTGGACTGGAGACTGCCTGAATTCCCTGTTAGCGACCTGGATCTTAACTAGAGAAACCGTTCACAGCTTGCCAACCGACGTGCGACAAAATTCGCTCGTCACAGACGGGAGTTACTGCCAGGTATTAGACTCACTTATCTCATTGAACGTGAGTGCGCCGTAGGCGCGCCGAAAACCGGAGGTTGTGCTGTTCTGAGGTTGTACCGTTTGCTGACTTTGCGCGTCCTGTGCTCGAAGCAGATGGGCGGGCTTTTGCGCCAAGCTGGTAAAGTCCTAATGACTGTGCGGGTTAACAGTAAGGGTTTGAGGTACGAAATATATCTGCTCGACTTTCAAGAATTGCGGAGCAGCTAGGAGTTTCCTGATGCGCATTACGCGCTTTCCGTGCTTCTGAT
>JBAVUV010001009.1:0-1681 GCA_049696955.1 Candidatus Sulfotelmatobacter sp.
AGGTTACCCATGCTAGCCATTCGCCTTCCCGACAAAATCGAAAAGCGCCTCGACCGCCTCGCCAAACGCACTGGGCGCACGAAGACTTACTACGCGCGGGAAGCGATCCTTCAACACCTCGAGGATCTTGAGGACATCTATCTGGCCGAAAAGCGTATAGCAGAGATTCGCGCGGGGCGGGTTCGTACCATCCCACTCGAAAAAGTAATGCGCCGCTATGGCCTTAAGCCCAAAGTGGAAGATTGAGTTCGATCCAGCCGCGCAGAAGGAACTTGACGGGTTCGACAAGCCCATGGCCCGCCGCGTTTCAAAGTTTCTCTGCGAACGAGTTGCGAAGCTTGATGACCCACGTCAGATCGGCGAACGGTTGAAAGGAACATTGAGCGAGTTTTGGAAATATCGCGTCGGAGACTATCGACTCATATGTTCCCTCGAGCGTGCGCGGCTAGTGGTGCTTGTTCTGCGCATCGGTCACCGCTGAGAAATTTATTCCCGTTGAAGAACTTCACTTCCCCCGCGCCACCGCCGCCACTTCATCTTTGCTCAAATCGCAACTGATGCAGCGCTGCGTCCACAGCCGGTTGCCGAATATCTTTCCGCAGCGCGGACACTTCCATTCCGTCAGCCACCAGGCTCCCGCCAGGTAAACCAAAACCCAAGCCAGCAGGATCGCGAAATCCTTGCCTTCGCCCAAGTTGAGTTTTCCGATCATTAATCCGAGAAACAGAAAGCTGACAAAAAGCACCACCACCAGATTCCGTCGCGCCACGTAGCTGCGCCAGGCTCGGCGATACATCTCTAAATCTTCCGGATCGCCTTCTCCCGGGAGCCGGTCGGTTTTTCTGCGCCTCAGCATGACTCTCGATCTTACAGTTTATTCGCCTTCGGATGATTCACATCCGAATAATCGTAAAATCCTTTACCCGATTTCCGCCCGTACCATCCCGCCATCACCAGCCGCTTCAGCAGCGGAGGCGACGCAAACCGCCGCTCCTTGAACTCGTCATACATCACATGAGTAATGTAGTAGGTCGTATCGAGCCCCACAAAATCCAGCAAAGTAAACGGACCCATGGGGTACCCGCAACCCAGCTTCATCGCGTTATCAATATCTTCGATCGATCCCACGCCTTCTTCATACGCCCGGATGGCATCCAGCAAATAAGGCACCAGCAGCCGGTTGACGATGAATCCCGTCTTGTCCGAAGTCCGCACCGGAACCTTGCCCAACTTTTTCGCGAACTCGTAAGCGGTTTCATAAACGTCATCGGCGGTAGCGATCGTGCGCACCACCTCGACCAGCTTCATCAGCGGCACCGGATTAAAAAAGTGCATCCCAATAAACCGCTCCGGCCGCTTCACCGCCGTCAAAAGCTCAGTCACCGAAATCGACGAAGTATTCGAAGCAAAGATCGCGTCTTTCTTCACCACGCTATCGATCGACGCATACATCTTCTTCTTCTCTCCAACGTTTTCGATAATGGCCTCAATAATAATGTCGCAATCCGCCAGGTCCGGCCGGTTCGTCGTCCCCTTTAGCCGCGCAACAATCGCATCCTTCTGCTGCGCAGTTATCCCACCCTTCTCAACCGAACGCTCAGCAAACTTCGCCAAAGATTTCTCAATCCCGGCAAAGCCTTTGTCGAGAAATTTCTGCTCGACCTCAAGCACAGTCACATCG
>JBAVUV010001010.1:0-1965 GCA_049696955.1 Candidatus Sulfotelmatobacter sp.
CCGGAGGGGCCCGTTGCGCGCCATTCTAGGCTTGTCCTCCACCCGACGCTCTGGCAGATTATCTGGAAGAAGAAGGGATAAAGAGGAGGCCTCCAAATGGCGAACCCCGCCTACGCACCCGAAACCAAGCTGGAAGTCCGGCGAATGTTCGTAGCGCCGCGCGAGAAAGTCTTCGAAGCGTGGACTCAACGGGAAAAGGTAGAGAAATGGATGTGCCGTTTCCCAAGGCACGAGACGCGTTTTACCGCGTCTGACGCGCGGCCGGGCGGCACCAATGTGATGGAGGTTAAAAATCCGCAAGGAGAAACGTTTAAGCAGACCGTCACGTACCGGGAGATCGAGCCACCGAACAAACTGGTTTTTACGTGGGACTGGCAGAAGTTCTCCGCGTCGGGGGAGAAGCTCGACGAGGCTCGTGACACGCTGGTGACGGTGGAATTTCAGCCGCGCGGAATTTTTACGGAAGTGATTTTGACGCACGAAGGACTCGCCACTGCTGATCAGCGCGAGGCGCACAGCAAGGGCTGGAACGGCTGCTTCGATCGGCTCGAGGAAGAGTTGAAAGCATAGGGCGAAAAAGTCGCGGGAAGGCCGGTTATCCTTGCGCGAAAGGATCTACTCCTTCGGTGCTTTTTCTCTTGTACATATCTGTCGCGCGGTAGAATCGCAACCTGCCGCAAGCAAGGAGCGCCCGCCTTGTTCACCCTCGAAGACTGCCGCGCCTTTTACGCCCAGGAAATACGATTTGCCGCCACCGTCGCCATATTTTCCGGCGGCAGCCTTCGCGATCCCGCGTTCGAACCATTGATAAAGAACGCTCTCGCAACGGGCGGCCTGCTCAAGCTGAACTCTGTCCGCCGCGACGCGCACGAGCCCACCGACACTTGCGTCCTGCACGCCGCCGAAGTCTGCCTCAGCACTGCGCCCCTCTCCTCCTCCGCCATCTCCTGAACACCCACACTTATGGAGCGACGATGAGATCGGAATTGCTGCGATTCAACGGCGCTGTTGCGCGGGATCCCGCCATTGGTGGGTGGATGAAAGCGCATGCAGGCGCATTGGGAGCCATCGCGCACCAATGGTTTGCGGTGATGCGAAAATGCGGGGACGAAGTCCGGGAGCTTTTGCATGACGGCTGTCCGGTTGCATGTTTGGGAGATGCGCCCTTCGGCTACGTCAATGTGTTCAGTTCGCACGTAAACGTGGGGTTCTTTCACGGCGCAGCGCTCCCGGATCCGGCCCGCTTGTTGCAAGGCACTGGCAAGTTCATGCGCCATGTGAAGCTCAGACCGGGACCGGCTACAAACGCCGCAGCGCTAAGCAGGCTCATCGCGGCGGCCTACTCGGATATAAAGGCGCGCGTCGAAAACGGCTAGCTCAGAGAAACGCCTCGGGAAGCCGGCCCGGATGTTGCCCGCCAGATTGGTAACGATATGTCGCATAGTGCTTGCCGATGGTCGGCGGTTGACGGGCTAATCGGAGGCAATCCACATGCCTGATAAACGCAATCGGAAACTAAGCCTCATTGTCCGGTTACGCGACGCACCAGACAGATTAGCTGACCTTCTCATGGTATAAACGGAGAGTGGGCGATAGGATTGTTGACCTACCCTCAAGACGCAAACCACGCAGGCCCGCAGTGGGCATTCTTGTGGAAAATTCTCGCCGGCGCTTTTCTAGTTGCCCTCCTCGTGTTTTGGTTCGCGCAAGGGTCGGTGCTTCACCGCATATGGCGCGAGCACCCAATCGTGACCTTTCTCGCTGCGTGGGCGATTGGGATGTTGAGCTACCATCAAGACGCGACGCGCCACGACTTGTCATGGGCTTTCTTGTCACAATGGCTAGCGGTAGCTTCATTGATAAACACGTTTGTGCTCGGGTTCAGCCATAGTTCGTGGCCCAATCTCTTGGTTGCCATTCCTCTCCTTTGGTTGCACATCCAGTTTACGAAGCGTTGGTGGGCGC
>JBAVUV010001011.1:0-14548 GCA_049696955.1 Candidatus Sulfotelmatobacter sp.
TTGTTCGCCAAAGGAACGCGTTTCGCTATGGCTTTCAATTCGTCGAGTCAAACGCGGTGCATGAAATAATCCGGACTACCTGCCGTAGCCTCGAACTGGAACAGTCGCTGTTCGGCGGGAATAAGTGATCGAACGCCCCGCCGGATGCTGCGGCTAACACCGGACCTAACGACTCATCTCTCTTGCGATCCGATCTCCAACCTGCTCCGCAAAGGTCTGGAACGCTGGAATCTCAAATAGGCGTAATCCGATCTCCTCCTGCGGAAGAAATTCGGCATGAACAGCGCTGGGATTCTCGCGCAGCGCGACGCGCAGCCTGGCTGCGGTCTCAGGGTCGAAGCTTTCCGAAACGACCACGCTGTTATCTTTCCAATGCTCCACGATCACTGCGCCTTCCTCGGTCGAAATCTGTGTAATCGACACCGGGCAGCTGTCGCCCGAGCACGCGGGCACCGGTTGCACATTCGCGGTGCGATAGCGTTGCGAGACTGCGCGAGCATAGAAACCAGCGAACCATTCGGCAGCCTGCGGCGTTTTCCATCGGGAAACGTATAGCAGCGCCAGATCGGCGGTGCTGGGCGATATTTCCGCAACTGCTTTGTCCTTCCTGCGAAAGGTCATATAAGATCCGCCCTGCCACGCCGCGGAAAGTTCATCCGCAATTTTTCGTTCCCCGTACTGCTTCAATAACGCGCGCACATCCAATTCTCCGATCCCGCCGGTATCGCACAGGTCGTACTCATGGTTGAGCGCTGCTTGCATGTCCGGGATACGCACGGCGGGCAATTTGTCTCCGTTAATGTATGCCTCCGGCTGCAGCACTTCGTGCGAGTTGCGAGGAGGGCGCGCGAATGCTCCTGCAAATGCCATCTTCTTTCCGCCCTTGTGCAGAAGTTCCCCTTCGAAGATCAGGCCTTCCTGATAGGGAAAGCCTCCCATCTCGCGCAGAATCATCGGAGCATCGTGCATCATCTGGGAATCGATCACTGCCTTCACCGCGGGCTCTTCCATCTGGTAGATCAAGCCGGGCGTATCTTCGAGGGTGCGTCCGACGGGCCTGAGCATATAGTCGACGTAAACCACCATGGCCTGGCCTTCGACCACAGCCTTCCGTGCAATCTGACTGTCGCCGTCGATAGGGGTGTTGCTATTGGCCTGCTTGCCCGCAGGCTTCGGAGCAGGTTTCATCCACTTCGCCAGATCATAGTTCTGGTCCTGCAGGGCATGGGTAAGCTCATGCGCCAGAATCGGCTCCTGGCGATCAGGCGGAACCCAGTTCAGCATGGAAATTGTTTTTGTCTGGTCGTCGTAGTAAGCGGCAATTTGCTGGCCCGTGGACTTCACCAGGAAGTCCTGCAAATTGAAATCCCGTGGCAGGAACCCGAACTTCTTCAGGCTCAGCTCTTCCTGGGCGAAATTCTTCTTGAAATCTTCTTTTGCCATCTGCGCAGCGGCATATTTTTCTACATCGGCTTTGCTCACCAACCGGCGCTTTACGGGAGCGTGCTTCGGCATGCCCGTGTCGTCGGCCGCGAAGGCGAAGATTCTGTCCACCGATTCGAATAGCTTCTTCGTATCCGCATCCGTCATTTTGACTTCGTTGGTGGTGTCTTTACGCAGCTTACGTGCCACATCACCCAGACTCTGCCCGGAATCTGGTTGCTGCGCGAACGCGGAAACAGCGAGACAGGTAGGAATATAGATCGCAAGGACTGCGCACCGTTGCCAAAATACCCGCATGTTCCCTCACTCAGAGAACGAGAATGGACTCCCGTCGATTCTGCTTGAGAGAAGACGGCAACTCACTGCTTAAGTTTGGATTGCAATTACGAAGGTAAGCGAACAACGGCGAAGGATCCGTGCTTTTTGAAGGTGCTGATGAAAGCTACTTCAGCTCCGCCAATTTTTGGGTCGCCATTTGTCCCGCTTCCGTGGTGGGATTGTCTTTCTTGATTTGCTCGTAAAGGTGCTTGGCGTCGAGCGGCTGGTTACTGGTTTTATAGAGTTCGGCCAACTGCAATTGGGCCGTGACTTTGCTCACGGAAACTGTGGGCTTGTTGATCAACTCCTGATAAAGGGTCACCGCATCTTTGCTGCGGTTGGTATTGACGTAGAGAGTGGCCAGCGCAAGTTTGGCAATCGAAGCCAGCTCTTTATCGCCGCCGGAAGCCACAGCCTTGAAGTCATTTTCAGCGGCGGCATTGTCGCCCTCGGTGGCGGAAGTTACTCCTAGAAAATACCGGGACACATCCGCCGAGTGGGTGTGCGGATATTTATCGATAATCGTCTGGAACTGCTTCCTGGCAGCTTCGGCACGGTCCCGGGAGGAGGTGAAACTGGGAACTCCAGGCTGGGCGGGGCTTCCGGCTGGACGAATCTGGGCCTCGAGAGTTCTGATGGCGAGAGTCATGTCGAGACTCGCCTTCTCGTTTTGCGCGCTTAAGTAATACCAACCACCCACACCCGCGGCGGCGATCACCAGCAGGATGACCACGGCGATCACCAGAGTGTTTCTGTGTTCCACGCTCCAATGCGCGGTTTTCTCCGCGGCCCCGATGGTGACCCGGCTGAATGCGTCCTGCTTAAGTTGATGGCGTGTCTGTGCGCGCACGACTACCTTCCAATCTCGGTCTCGAAGAGCCCTTTGTTTTGGGGACGGACCACCAGTTTAGCAGCCAGAAAACAGCAGCGTCAAAGCAGCGGAGCTAGTGTTGAGCTTCTTCCAGCAAACCCTGCTCCAGCTTCTCCTGACACTCGATGCAGTGGCGGGTCCAAGGCACAGCTTCCAGACGCTTGGCATTGATTTCTTTGCCGCAGTGGATGCACTCCCCGAAGCTGCCTTCGCGAATGCGCGCCAGAGCTTTATCCACCATTTGCAGGAGTTGCCGCTCGTTGTTGCTCTGGCTGAAAAGAAACTCCTTGGTGTAGGAACTGGCGGCACGATCGGCGATGTCCTGGGCCGTATCTTCATCGGCGGAGCGTCCGTCGGCCTGCGTGCGGGAGACGGTTCGGCGCAGCTCCTGCTGCCGCGTCTCAAGCCGCTTCTTGAATCCTTCTAACTTCTTTTTATCCATAGTGTCACTTCTAAAATCCTGCGACGGCTTCCCTGAGCCGTCCGTGAGGAAAAGTCCAAACGACGATGATAAGCGCCAAAATTGAGATGCGTCAACAGGGGCTCCGGGTGCACGGAGCTTTCATCAACTCCTGCAATCGATAAATCGCATCGTGAAAGTTGTGGGCGAGAAACTTGAGCCGTCAGTGTTGAGGCCCTTCGGGCAGGGACTGTTTTTTTGGACCATTGGCGGTGACGAGGTTCTGAATTTTTTCGTAGGTCGCCTGAGAGATTACTTTCTTTTTGAGCAGGTCTTCTTTGGAGGCGAAGGGGCGCGCGTCGATGATGCTTTGGGCGTGATCGGGACCGACCCCGGGAAGTGCAGCCAGGTCTTTCTTGCTGGCACTATTCAAGTCTACGGGTTGTCCGTTGGCAGTGGGCGTGTCGCTCTTTTCCGCAGCAGTCATTTTGTGAGTTCCCGATGGATACGAACTCTGGTCAGTAGGCGGTGGAGCAGCCTGTTGATTCTGTTGAGCGTAAGAGAGAGCGGTGAGCAGGAGCACGGGCACGACGACTGCGCAGAATGCTTTCATTTTTTATCTCCTAAGTAGCGGAGGTAGGATGCGGCTTGGAAGTGGGAAGTTTGCGGCTGATTCGGGTTTGGCACGAAGCTGAGACGATTGGGGAATTCAGGACAGAGTCGCCACGGACGGCCTTCGAGGTAGCGGTGGAGGTCACGGAGGAATAGCAAAAGGGCCGTCCTGCATCATCTGCTGCGGCACGGACGGCCCTGTCTTCAACAGTTAGTGATGGTCCCAATTCTGCTCGGTCTCCCAGCGATGGTCCTTTCCATTCCACCATTGATGGTATTTATCCCAGCAGTGCTGGCGTTCGGCGTTAAGATCACGGCGCCGGGCATCGGCCTGGGGGCTGTGATCGCCATGGTCATGGATTGCTCTGTCCAGGTTCGCCTCCGCCTTTTCGACGGCGTGTTGACACCTCGATCGGTCATCGGCATGGGCCAGCGGCGCCGATGCTACAAACATGAACAGCGCCCCCGTTATTACTGCCACGACTGCACTTTTTCCAATTCGTTGCATCAAGGCTTTCTCCTTTCTGTTGTTGGACGGCGGCGCTTGGCCGACGTCTGGGAAATTTATCATGAACCAGATTGCGCGCTTGTGGACGTCTAGTCCCATAACTTGGCAGATTTTATGGGGCCCTGTGAACGCGGTTCGATACCGTTCATCCTGTATTGAATAGTTAGTAACCAGTGCCACGTTAATAATCTAGCCAAAATCGGAGGCTGGTGATCGCATCGAGCGGTTGACACTCTGGGTTGTTCGGCTCTAGGAGGCGAAGCTATTTACTGCTTCTCGGGCCAATTCGCTCATCTGAATTATTCACGCTTCTGCTTTTGTCTCTTCGGTGAATCAGCGCAAACATGCAATGCAAACTCTTTGTCGCGCTGCAACTCGAAGTTGCGCATCCTTTCATCGAAAGATTTGCCAGCGGGGGCAGCAGAAGGCTTGAACCGCCACCCACATTCGGAGCAGCCAAAGCCCCCAAAATGCTTCTCCTCAATCCATACCAGTTTCGGGCCCATGCCCACCTCTAGGTGCAGACAATATGTACCCGCGCTGTCAGGGGGACGAAACGTTCCCAGCTTAGACGCGGGGGGAGATGCATGAAGAGATAGGAGTTTACACGCGCCTTTTTGATCAGGTCTGTCGGGCATCCTACGTACACAGAAGCTTTCTTCCCGGTGCTCTGCAGCATTTGCGCTGCGTCTGGTTTGCCTTGAATGTGCGTTATTGCTCAGACTCAGCTTTGAATCCAACGTAGCTTTGGAATTGTGAGACAGGGACTTTCGTTATGGCCCAGCAGCTTGGAAATAGGGACTGGCGATCCATTGCACAACAGGCCAGCAAGGAAATGGAACCGGCAAAGCTGATGATCCTGGTACGAAAGCTTTGCTGTGCGCTAGAGGGTGAGCGCAGAGAGAAGTCAGCTGGCAGCGACACCCAGAGCGAATGAGCCAACGTTTTTTCTCGGCGTAGCCGCGCTACCGCTACTACCGAAAGATGGTTTGTGGAAGACAGAGGGCCCTAAGTGGCGCAATCTAGTGAGCGGACCAACACCGAAGGGAAATCAGTCAGCAGCCTTATACTGCTCTCGATCCCCGACAGAGACTACGCCTCACTGCGTCCTCATCTCGAATATGTCAGTTTGCCGAACCATCTGGTCATTCACGAGGCGGGTAGAAAACTGGACTTTGCGTACTTCCCGAATCGCGGTTTAATTTCTCTTGTAGTGGTGATGAAAGATGGAAAAACAGCCGAAGCTGGCATAGTTGGAAATGAGGGCTTTACAGGAACACTGGCGGCAGTTGGCCTCAGCAGGGGCCCACTTCAGGCGGTGGTGCAAATCACGGGGGATGGGTTTCGGGTAGAGGTCGGAGCTTTACGGAGCACGTTGGAGTCCGCTCCGGATCTGCGATTGACGTTGAGCCGCTATGCCGCAATTCGAAGTATGCAGGTTGCACAAACAGCGGCGTGTAATCGGTTGCACGATATTGGGCAACGCCTCGCGCGGTGGCTGTTGATGACTCAGGACAGAGTAGACTCAGGATCTCTGGCCATCACTCATGATTTTCTCGCAACGATGCTAGGGACGGATCGACCTACCGTGAGCTCGGCAGCCGGTGTTTTGCAGCGGAAGAAGCTCATCGAGTATACCCGTGGCGCGGTGGAAATAGTGAATCGCAAGAAGCTTGAAAACTCTGCCTGCGAATGCTATGGGGTCATCCGACAGTACGATAGCGAGCTTGGCTTGAAGTAGGCAAGCATGGCCCCTCGGCTCGCCACTCCCAGTACCGTCAGCCGGGATTCCAACCACGCTCAGTTGTCCATCCTCGGGGCCGAACTGATTCGCCTACCTCAATTTCTCCAGCCTCAGCGCGGCAAAGGATCTCGGGTGCTGGCTAATGCATAGGCCAGCACCGCCATGGCGGCCGCGTTTTCGCGAAGCTCAGTGGGAACAACCTTGTCCAGCGTGTCGGCTGCGGAATGATGGTAGTTAAAGTAGGTACGGTCGTCTTGCATCACGCCGAAGGCAGGAATTCCGGCATTAGACATGGCTTCGATATCGGCTCCTGGGGGATAGCTGGTGGGCTGGAACACTGTTGCGCCAATGCTTAATAGAACGGCTTGTACAGGGCGCAGGAAATCGATGGCTGCGGGTGCGGCTTTCACTTCGAATCCTAAAGGATGGGCCGCGCCCGAGTCGCTCTCGATGGCCGCGATGTAGTGCGGGAAGTCTGTAGAGTATTCGGCGGTGTAGGCTTTGCTGCCGGAGCCTCCGGTCTCTTCATCCATCCAGGCGATCACGCGCAGGGTCCGGGCGGGACGCAGATGCAGGCGCTGCAGAATTTCGGCGGTCTCCATCGCCATGACGACGCCCGCTCCGTCGTCGATGGCACCGGTGCCAAGATCCCAGGAGTCGAGATGTCCGGAAACGACAACGATCTGCTCCGGATGCTCTGAGCCTTTGAGGTCCGCGATCACGTTGTAGCTGGTTTCGTCAGGCAGTTTCTGCGGGGTGAGGGTGAGATGCATGCGGACCTTGCCTTGGGCAGCGAGATGAACGATTAGGGCGGCATCTTCGGCGGTCACGGCTCCGGCGGGAATACCGGCGGGAAAACTGAATCCGGTATGCGGAAGACGGTAGTCGGCATTGCCCACGGACCGCACCAAGGCGGCGACTGCTCCCAGATCGGCGGCTGCTTTTGGTCCCACGGCGCGGTAGCGGACGGCTTCGCCGTAGGCGGCAAAGGCTTGTCCAGCGACGGCTTTTTGCTTGTCGAAGATCTCGTTGAATAGAACGATCTTGCCGGCAACTTTATCGCGGCCGAGCGCGGCGAGTTCATCGAAGCTGTTGACAGTGACCACGTCCGCGGTGACTCCGTCGGCAGGAGTCGAGGAGCTGCCGCCTAAGGCCGTAAGCACGATCTTTTGCGTGGTGCCCGGAACCATGGCGGGATATTCGACCAGGGCGGAGGTTTCGGCTCCGCGGACCCAGTGCGGCACGACGACCGGCTGTAGGCGAACGTCGAGGCCCAGTTGGCGGAGTTCGGCGGCAACGTACTGGGCGGCCGCGAGGGCTTGCGGCGAGCCGGTGGGACGCGGTCCGATGTTTTCAGTGAGATGTGCGAGCTGGCGGTAGGCGTAATCGTCATTCAGCGCCGCCGCCTTAATAGCAGAAAGCTGCTGCAAAAGCAGTGGAGGGAAATTCTGCTGGTCGTTTGGCGAGGATAGCGGACCAGCCATTCGCGACAATGAGGACTGCGGCGTTTGTGCTGGGGTTTGGGCGGTTAGGAAAACTGAGAGCAATAAGACTGCGATCTGGCAGGAAGTAAAGCAGCGGAGGGCCGTGGTCATAGATGCAGCCAAGTGTATCGGAGAGCGGCAACCAGAGGAAAGACAGGGACCTACCGGGTCAACCCGATGTCCTCGGACTCCGTGCGTGCTAGCTTAAGAACATGGACAAGAAACAGATTAACGATCCCAAGATGACGTGGAACTTCCTGATCTGGGTAGGCGGAGTGTTCATGCTTTCTCTTTTCGCTCTGCTCGCGCACTTCGTATGGAGGCTCTTCTAAAACTCTGGGAGTCGTCTATTGGGCACAAGAAAAATGGCCCTATTTCTAGGGCCAAATTCCGAAGAGGCAAAAAGGTAGGTGGTTTAGGAAAGGCTATGCAAGTCGCCGCTCCGCCAGTTGGAACGGCACTTCGGGAAATGTTTCGAGGCGAAGAGAGTGAGGGTCATTGCTTTTGTGTACGGCCTCTTGGTTACATGAGAAGGAGCATTTGCCGAACCAAAAGCTGATAACCACCGCCGCGTGATGCGCAAGCCAGTAACGTCCTGAAAAGCAAGGCTTAATGACTCAAACAGGTGTAAAAAGCCGAGGGCTGCAATTACGTTGGCGCGCAGTAGAGGTGCAGAAGCCTGCACATTCAATGCAGGTGGAATGCTTCGCAAAGGATAAATTCGAGCCGCCGGTACGAACCAGCGGCTCGAAAACGAAACTAACTATTCCCCGCCACTGTACGCAGCTTCCCGGGAAGGAAGTGGTACGGAGGCCATGGTCCGCTGATGGCAACCTGACAGTTTTTCAACTGCTTGGCCGCCGTGCTGTAGCGGTTCTGATATTTCTCGACCGATTTGGAATCGATGAGATGGGCAATGTCGATAAGCATGCCTTGTGGAGCGACCTTCTTGCAGCTCACTTCTTCTTCCAGCGGGTTAAACAGCTTGTGGACCTGCACCGAAAGGGCGCGAGCCTTGGTCTGGCGCTCACGCTCACGGGAGGCCTTTACGCGCAGCTTTGAAAGATAGTCGCCGCCGACAGTGTCGGGCAGGATGACATCGATCATGGCCTCGCGCAGCTAGCCGTCCGTGACCGTCAACTTGATGTGCATTTCGGATTTACCGCGAAGTTTGGCGACGCTTAAGCCGAAAGCTCGCCGGTTTACCCGGACAGCCTGGCGCAGCGCGTCATCGCTTTCAAAGATGGTCCCGAAACGGAACGGCAGCACGGTGGAATTACGGAAGCAGCCGCTGACTACGCGGGCGTGGTCGATGGCCGCCTTCTGATCAAGTGGCGTACTGTTAGGGTCGTATTCGCTCACGATCACAGCGAACTCGCCGCTGGGATAGCTGAGGACAGGGGCTCCGTTCACGCCTTGAACATTCTCAATTACGAAAGGGCGTCGGGAACGGGTGCCGTTAGGAAGGGTCTGGTGCTCGGTAAGGCAGTATGCATACCACGACATATTGAACTCTCCGAACCGGGACGGAGGCTGACGAACCGCCTCTTTATGTTGTTTTGCACAACCTGAGCTACGAGTCTGGAAGTTTACTAGCGGTACAGGGTCAAATCGGGAAAGCTACTATCTGGCCCGTAGGTCATACTACTTCGGATTGAGTGCAAAATGCAACTTTTTCGTAACACGAAGCATCGCTGAGGAAATCTTGAGGTTTTATCAAGGTTTGCCAGGCCCGGATTCGGAAAACCGGGGCCGAAAACGGAATCACTTCTTTTTCGCCACTGCGGCAGCAGCCGCCCGAGCGGTGCGCTCCTGGAGGGATAACATCACCACCTGGAGCATGTCGTCCTGCGGGGCCGGCTTTCCCGTCCAAATCTCAAATTGCCGGGCGGCCTGGTGGACAAACATTTCAATGCCGGGGATGATTTGTGCGCCTCGCTCCTTGGCCAGCTGCAGCAGCCTGGTTTCGGGTGGATCGTAGATCATGTCGAAAACGTAGCGCGCGTTGATTTCCTTTTCCTGCAGCGGAGTTTCGCGGCTTTTGCCCATGCCCACCGGCGTGGCGTTGATGATCACATCGAAGGAATATTTCTTCAGGTCGGCGCGCTTCACGGAGCGCGCATGGGCCCGGCGGGCAAGCTTTTGGGCGGCAGCGGCGCTGCGGTTCAGGATGAACACTTCCGCTCCCCGTTCTTTCAGCCCGAAGACGGCAGCCCGGGCAGCGCCTCCCGCACCCAGCACCAGAATTTTCGCGTCCTGCAATGTGCTGAGGCGGCGCTCCAGTGGGCGGACCACCCCCGAAGTGTCGGTGTTGAAGCCGTACAGTTTCCCATCCTGGGCGCGAACTACGGTGTTGCAGGCGCCTATCTTTGTGGTATGCGAGTCGGTATTGTCGAGATAAGGAAGGATCACTTCCTTGTAAGGCATGGTGATGCTGACGCCGTGAATGGGAATCTCGCGCACGCAGGTGAGCAGGTCTTTCAGAGTCTTGGCGTGTAGCGCCAGGTAGACCGCATTGACGTTTTCGCGGCGGAAGGCCGCATTCATGATGGCGGGAGAAAGCGAGTGGGCAACCGGATCCCCGGCCACACCATACACACGGGTTGCAGCATCCACTTGCTCGATGCGGTAGACGCTGCGCAACTCCTGCGCCGTGACCTGTCCAGGGGCGGTCTCTTCTCCGGGGCTGACTGCGGCGAAGGTGAAGATGCTGCCGGCGCGAACTCCGAGAACGCGGCTGATGATGCCTTGCTCTCCCATGCAGACGCCAACAATCGAATGGTTGTCGCTCTCCCGCCCCAGAAACTGGATCATGGAAACATTGTCGGCCAGCGTAGTGGCTGTGCTCACGACTTTGTAAAAATCGGCGGGAAAGGAGCGCATCTTTTCCAGCGTCTCGTCGAGCTTCTTGGTGCCGCGAAAATCATGGAAGGAAAGAATGAGCGCCGCGCGGCTCCGAAGCTTCTGCAACTGCTCCGGCTTGCACTTCTGGGCGGTCTGTAGTTCGACGTCAACGAGTTGGCATCCCGCGGCTGCGGCTTTGGCCAGAATCTCCAGCTGTGAGGCAATAGAACCGCGAAACTTGCCTCCGCTTGCCGCCCGCCGGCAGGTGGCAATGATGGTAATGCCGGAGTGGGTCTCCAGAAAGTGCTTGATCTTGGGAAGCGCCAAGCCCGGCTTCGAAATGTAGTCTAACCTGAACTCCAGGAAGGAGTTATCGCGGATCAGGCCTTCGGCCTTCTCGATCAGCTCCGTGGGGTCGGAGGCGGCTACAGCGACGCAAACCCGCGGCAGCCGCAAGGGCAGAACGCGAGGCGGATAGGTCTTAGGAGCAGAAATCATCTTGAATCAATAGGTTCGGATCAGAGCAATAGGTTCGGCGCGAATCTTACAGGGCTCGAATTGTAGATGCAACTGCGGAGTGAAAATTTATTCGAAAAAAACTGTTTTCACATTCCGTCTGACACCCTCGTAACCTTGACCCCCTCTTACCCCCTTGTTACCTTCCATCTGACGCAACAGTTCCGTCGTATTAGACGGGGAAGGAGCCGAGGGTGGTCCCTTTCCGGAGGCAACATGAAGAAAATAGGATGGTTATTGTTACTCGCGGCGACTGCAGGCTGGGCTCAAAGCTCGCTGGATACCGCTACAGCGAATGTGGTTACGCCATCGGGAACGATTCCTACGATACCCAGCTTCCCGATCCAACGGGTGCAGATGCCCACCTACGCAGACGTTTACTGCGCCGGTTTCATCAATCGTGAAACCCTACCCGATGCCAACTTTGTGGCTGGCGGTCTGCAGACCCCAAACACCACCAAATTCGTCAAGAACGACATCGTCTACCTGGAAGGGACTGGCTACTCTCTGGGCGCGCAATATGAGATTATCCGCGCGTTGCGGGATATGGACGAATATGAAATGTATCCCGGACAAGGCAAGATTATGAAGGCTACGGGGCAGCCCTACGCGGAAGTAGGACGCGTTCGAATCATCGATACGCGCAGCAAGACGGCCGTGGCGCTGGTGGAATACTCGTGCGATCCCATCAATCCCGGCGATACAGCGATTCCCTTTGCCGAGAAATCGATGGTGGCATTTCATCCTCCGCTGCGGTTTGATCGATTTCTGCCAACCGGCAGCAAAGTATCGGGACGCATCGTGATGGGAAGGGACTTCGATTCAGTGCTGGGAACTGGCCAGAAAGTCTACATGAATGTGGGAGCGAACCAGGGCGTGAAGGTGGGCGACTATTTCCGCGCCGTGCGCAGCTATGAAGCCGACCTGACTGACCCCGTGGATTCGCTTTCGTTCAAAGCCGCGATCAGCGAGGACACGCAGAAGAAGCAACCGTCCTTCGATCCGCACATGTTCACCAAAGGGAACGGACCAGTGATTCACGTTCGCGATTTGCCGCGGCGCGCCGTGGGCGAGATTGTCGTGATCGGAACCACGCCCACCACTGCCACCGGGATGATCGTTTTCGCAATGGAAGACGTTCATGCTGGCGATAACGTGGAACTGGACGAACAGACACAGGCTCAATCGCAATAGCGGCAATTGCAAGAGAAAAGAGATAAAGAGAAATGAGGCCGGGGACGGGCAACCGTCCCCGATTTTATTGCGCCTGTCGGGATGACAAGTCGCAGGAACCGGATCGTGTCAGAATAGCGGCATGAGAGGTGCGCAAGCCCCGCCCATTCCTGAGTTTCTTTACGGTACCGCGTGGAAGGAAGAACGAACGCCGGTGCTCGTCGAACTTGCGCTGCGGGCGGGCTTTCGGGGTATCGATACCGCAAACCAGCGGCGCCACTACTTTGAAAAGGGAGTAGGGGAGGGATTGGCCGCCGCGTATCGCGATGGAGTTGTCACCCGCGCAGATCTATTTCTGCAAACAAAATTTACCTACCGGCCTGGCCAGGATCACCGTTTGCCGTACGATGCCGGCGCCAGCTTTTCCGCGCAGGTGGCGCAGTCGATGGCTAGTTCGCTTGACCATCTCGGTATTGACTACGTTGACAGCTACATTTTGCACGGACCCGCTTCCGGCTACGCATGGACCGACACCGACGCGGAAGTGTGGGAAGCGATGAAGAAGGAGCGCGACGCTGGCCGCGCCCGTCTGCTGGGAGTAAGCAACGTTTCGCTGCGGCACCTGGAAGAGTTAGAGGGTGCACACTCTGAAATTCCTGCCTTCGTGCAAAACCGCTGCTATGCCCGGTTAGGCTGGGATCGCGATGTCCGGCGATTTTGCAGCCAGCGCAAGATTGTTTATCAGGGATTTTCGCTGCTGACGGCAAACCTTGAAGTGCTTCGGCATCCTGCAGTCGTCAGTCTGGCCGAGGAGCATCAGGCTAGTGCAGCGCAGGTGATTTTTACTTTTGCACGCGCGGTCGGAATGCTACCGCTCACCGGAACTTCCAACCCCGAGCACATGCAGCAGGATTTGGCCAGCTCGTCTCTTAAACTTTCATCCGATGCGGTGCAAGGAATCGAACGGCTCGCTGGCTGACTCAAACGAAATACCTGCGGAAATCAATTGCACTTCGGACGAGCTATTTCGAAAGATCGAGCAGAGCGAGAGCGTCGCTTGTACTAAAGAACCTTGCCCCAAGATCCTGGAGTTCGGACACAGCGCGCTGCCCATTTTCGGCATTCAAGGTTTCGATTGCGTCCTGCACCACGGATACCCGGCGGCCACGATCCAGCAATCCTTTGGCAGCGAAGCGCACACAATATTCCGTGACCACGCCAAAAACCACGAATTCAACATCGTCCCCGAATCGCTGCAAAAACTTTGCCGCATGGCGGCTTTCAAAGATATCCAGCGTCTGTTTCTCCAGCAGAACCTGTTGATACGGGGAAAGATCGTGCGGAAGCACAGCCTGAGCATCGTTTGCTATGGTGAAAACTCTATCGGTCAAGGCCTCGGGAACAAACTCCGACCCGGGCGTGCCCTGAATGCAGTGCGGGGGAAACGTTTGAAACTCAGGATCGTCCGGAGAGTGGTAACAACCGTGCGAGACCAGAAGGACGCGGCCCTGGCGGGCGGCATCGGTCAGCCTGCGAATATTAGGCAGCAATCGCTCGGCCCCGGGCACGTAGAGTTTGCCGCCGGGCAGCATAAAATCCGCTTGCGGATCGACTTCCCAGAAAACTATGCTGCGAGAGACCATCCTAAATTCCCCTGATCGCTTCGCGCTTTTGTTGACAAGCACGACGAGCTAAATTTTTCTCAACATTGATTTTGGGAACGAACTTGGGTACCTACCTTCCTTACACAAGGGCTTGCTCCGCCCAGGGTCAGTTCGCAAAGACCTTCCACGAAGTCGGGAGTCAGACTTCCATGGCGAATGAGAAATCGCATGTAGATGGGACCATAAAGTGAATCAAGCAGTAGGTCCAGGTCTACATCTTTCTGCAATTCGCCTCGCTGAATTCCACGGCGAAGTGTTTCGTAGGCTTCCTGGCGGCGCGGCATCATGAACCGTTCGCGGAATGCGGCGATGACGTTTCTATCGCTTTGGCCGGCGGCAAGAATGGCAGAGACGATGCGTCCACGTGGGCTGCGAAAGATTTTTATGAGCTGTCTCATCTGCTGGCTCACGTCCGTGCGCAGGGAGCCGGTATCAGGGAAGTTCAGTTTTCGCCTGGTAGCAAGGGCAAACGCATCCACGATGAGAGCCGCCTTATCCGGCCACCACCGATAGACGGTTGCCTTGCCAACGCTGGCATGGCCCGCCACCGCTTCAATCGTCAGCTCGGAAAAACCCTTTTCACCAAGCAACTTCAAGGTGCTGCGCAGTATGGCCAAGCGAGCCTCTTCACTCCGAGGCCGCCCCGGCGGCCGCTTGCGGCCGTTACCTTCGCCACTCCTTTGAGCCGATGCCTTCTGGCGCATGTGCCTACCCTAACATATAATCAAGTCTCCGTATTAGAATCCAATACGGACAGTATCGAATCTAAGACAAAGTTAATGGGTTGGCTTCGCATCCGTGCAGGCAGCCCTCTTTAACTCTGGGTGGTTCCTAAGCAATGTGGATTGTAGCGTTAGCCCTAAGACGTCCCTACACTTTTGTCGTGATGGCGCTGGTCATCATTATCCTGACGCCGCTCACGATTCTGCGGACGCCGACCGACATCTTCCCGAGTATCGATATACCGGTGG
>JBAVUV010001012.1:0-1720 GCA_049696955.1 Candidatus Sulfotelmatobacter sp.
CGGAAGTGGGATGGGAGGGCGGTTGGGAGCGTTGTTGCGACCAAAATTAGCGATTGACGAAGAAGTTTTTGTTGATGGGGAAGGAGTTGAGGTCGTTTCCGATTTCCGGACAGTAGCGATTGACTGGGGTGGGGAGTGGCGAGTGGAAGCGGGTGCGGGCATGGGTCCTCCTTGAGCGGGCAGTATACACGCCCGACCGATGATAACACAGTCGGCACTTAAATACAAGGGATATTGTGCGGGCCCGGCGGGATTAAGGCTTTAAGGATACCGCCGAGACGCAGCGGGCGCAGAGAAAACCTCGGGCAACGGCAACAGCAACGGCTGCCCGGTTCGATGAACCCGAACCGGCCGCTACAAAGTCCACAACAACGGCAACGGCAACGGCGACGGCGCGGAGATTTGGCGAGGCCGCAGGTGGTTATTGCGCGGCGGGGAGAAACGGTGCAGAGTTTTGGGATGGCTCACGAATTCACTGATTCATATCTTACTGATAGCGCGCGGATGCTGCTTTATTACAAGCGGCTGGCGGAGCGGGCTATGGCGCAGGCGGCGGACGAGGCTTTGACTTCCGCTTTGGATGCCGAAGGCAACTCGATTGCGATCATTGTGAAGCACATGAGCGGCAACATGCGCTCGCGCTGGACGAATTTCCTGACGACGGACGGCGAGAAGCCCGACCGGAACCGTGACAGCGAGTTTGAAGCGCCGGCGGCGACGCGGGCGGAGCTGATGGCGCAGTGGGAGGCGGGCTGGAAGTATGTGTTCGACGCGCTTGGGGCGCTTACGGACGCGGACCTGGGCCGCACGGTGCTGATCCGCAAGGAGCCGCATTCGGTGATGCAGGCGATCAACCGGCAGGTGGCGCACTATTCGCTTCATGTGGGGCAGATTGTGATGCTGGCTAAGCATTTCGCACACGATCGCTGGCAACCGCTGACCGTGCCAAAAAATAAGTCGGCGGAGTTCAATCGTCAGGTTGCCTTGGGAGAACGGAGCCAAAGGTAAGGACGAAGGATTACCAAAGTACTAACGGCGATTCTCCTTGTAACACCTCATCGAATCCCTCCCCCGAAAGAATCGCTGAAATGTTCCGCGGAGAATCGCCGCTTGTTGATGAGAATAGCCGGTTTGCAGAAATAAGCCATCGCTCTTGAGTAACAGAAGGGCAAATTGT
Source organism: Candidatus Sulfotelmatobacter sp. (assembly GCA_049696955.1). GTDB lineage: Bacteria > Acidobacteriota > Terriglobia > Terriglobales > Acidobacteriaceae > Sulfotelmatobacter. The sequence goes on from JBAVUV010001012.1 coordinate 1,178, forward strand.
AGTAACCACATTACGTAATGGCGCAGAGGCACTAGAGCATTTTCACTTCCGAGTAGAAGTGGAAATCCTCTAGTGGGTCATGGCATAAACAACGTAGTTCACACCCAGGCGCATGCCGAGATCAGAAAACTTCAGGGGATATTCCGGAGTGTCTGACCATTCCCAGGAATCGCCAATGTCGGAATTCAAGGAAATTGCGACCATGATGCGGCCTTTATCGTCGTAGATGGCCTCCCAGCGAGCGACCTTTCCGTCCTTCTTGTATCCGGTGTCCAGGTGCTCCGCACCCGTGATCCGGTAGCGATCGTCCAGATCAAAGACGGTGTGAAATATAGGATCATTGTTGGGGATATCAACAATAGGGCGCTCGGGGAAGACCATCTTCATGGTTTTTTCGAAGTAGGCTTGTTACTCCGAGCCGTGAAAATCGTCGGCCATGAAAAAGCCGCCACGCAGCAGGTAATCACGCAGCTTCTTCGCCTGGGCTTGGGTCAAGCCCCACTCCCCTACCTGGACGGCGTAGAGCCAAGGCCAGTTGTAGAC
>JBAVUV010001013.1:0-7388 GCA_049696955.1 Candidatus Sulfotelmatobacter sp.
CATCTCCGGCTCGGACTTCGTGGAGATGTTCGTAGGCGTAGGCGCCAGCCGGGTTCGCGATCTATTCGAGCAAGGCAAGAAGAATGCCCCCTGCATCATCTTCATCGACGAAATTGATGCAGTAGGACGGCACCGTGGCGCGGGGTTGGGCGGCGGTCACGACGAGCGCGAGCAGACCCTGAACCAGCTGCTGGTGGAGATGGACGGGTTCGAATCGAACGAAGGCGTCATTCTAATGGCGGCGACGAACCGTCCTGACGTGCTTGATCCTGCGCTTCTGCGTCCGGGGCGATTTGACAGGCGCGTTGTGGTGAGCCGTCCGGATGTGCGTGGGCGCGAAGAGATTCTGCGCGTACACACCCGCAAGATTCCTCTCGCGGAGGATGTCGATCTCCAGGTGCTGGCGCGCGGTACACCGGGATTTTCTGGCGCGGATTTGGCCAACATGGTCAACGAAGCTGCTTTGGCCGCGGCCCGGCAGAATCGCAAGGCTGTGTTGATGTTCGACTTCGAGGTTGCCAAGGATAAAGTGCTGATGGGTGTGGAGCGTAAGTCGCTGATTCTTTCCGACGAGGAAAAGAAAGTGACGGCTTACCACGAAGCCGGGCACGCTCTGGTTGCCGCAAAGCTTCCGGGCTCTGATCCGGTGCACAAAGTCACGATCATCCCGCGCGGTATGGCGTTGGGCGTGACCATGCAGTTGCCGATCGACGACCGCCACAACTACACAAGAGAGTATCTAAAGACCGACTTGGCGATTCTGATGGGTGGCCGCTTGGCCGAGGAACTCTTCCTCAACCAGATGAGCACGGGCGCCGGAAACGACATTGAACGCGCCACGGAAATGGCGCGCAAGATGGTATGCGAGTGGGGCATGAGCGACCTTGGACCGCTGACCTTCGGCAAAAAAGAAGAGCAGATTTTCCTGGGCCGCGAAATCAGCCAGCACCGCGACTATAGCGAAGACACCGCGATCAAGATCGATGGCGAAGTCCGCAAACTGGTCAACTACGGATACGAAACGGCAAAGGGTATCCTGCAGGGAAATCCCGATACGCTGCAGAAAATTGCAATGGCGCTGCTCGAACGCGAAGTGCTGGATGCTTCTGAAGTGATGCTGCTGGTCGAGGGCAAGGAGCTGCCTCCGATGAAGTTACCCTCAAAACCCGACGATGGCGGCGTGCAGCAGGTGCTAAAACCGGAGCCGGGACGTTGGATAGCGAAGGGCGGGGAAAGTCCGGCGCGAGCTTAACTTAATTTAAGAGTGTTGAAGCAGTATTTCTGTTTTTTGGGCGGCCTTCAGGCCGCCCAAAGTTATTTAGAACCCCTGCCAGGTTATTGATTCACCAGGTTCATCATGTGCTCCGGATAGCGTGAACCGGCGGCCGCGTCAGCGGGGAAGATTTCCTCGATTCGGTTCAAGTCTTCTTGGGTGAGTTTTACATCGAGAGCCCCGATATTCTCCTCCAGGTACTTGCGCCTCTTTGTGCCGGGTATCGGCACGATGTTTTTGTCCTGAGCGAGCACCCAAGCCAACGCGAGTTGCGCGGGAGTGCAGTGTTTCTCGTGTGCAATCTCCTCGACGCGGCGTACCAGATCCAGATTCTTCTGAAAGTTCTCCCCCTGAAATCGCGGAGAAAATCTACGGTAGTCGTCTTCCGGAAAATCTTCGAAGCGCGTGAACTGGCCGGTGAGGAAACCGCGTCCCAGCGGACTGTACGCTACGAAGCCAACGCCTAACTCGCGGCAGGTTGCGAGGATTTCGTCTTCTGGTTCGCGGCTCCAGAGTGAGTACTCGGTCTGCAGCGCGGTAATGGGATGAACTTTTACCGCTCGGCGCAGCGTCTGCGGCGAAGCTTCGGACAGGCCGATGTGGCGGATTTTTCCTTCGTGCACAAGTTGCGCCATCGCTCCCACAGTTTCTTCGATGGGCGTAGCAGGATCGACACGATGCTGATAGTAGAGGTCAATGGTTTCGACCCCCAATCGTTTCAAACTGGCTTCGCAGGAGCGACGAACATAATCAGGTTTGCCACTCACCCCGCGAGCTTGCGGGTTGGCGGGATCGCGAACAATCCCGAACTTCGTAGCCAGCACGATCTCGTCGCGTTTGCCTTTGATTGCGCGCCCCACTAACTCTTCATTCTTATATGGTCCGTAAACATCTGCTGTGTCCAAGAAGGTAATGCCCAGTTCGAGAGCGCGGTGAATCGTGGCGATGGATTCGTTGTCATCGCGTCCGCTGTAAAACTCCGACATGCCCATGCAGCCCAGGCCGAGGGCAGAGACTTTGAGACCGCTGCGTCCAAGTTCGCGAAATTGCATCATGATTTCCCCTCCGAAGTGCTGCCTGGATCTATGACAGGTGGCTACCTAATAGATGCGGATGAGCGGCTTTTGGGATTCAGTTACCTTGCCGATACAACGCGCCGGAACGCCTGCGGCTTGCAGTTCGACGACCAGTTCCTGGCAATCGTCTTTGGCCACGGAGATAAGAAGGCCGCCAGCGGTTTGAGGGTCAAAGAGTAAAGTCTTAAGATCGTCGGCAATCGAAGATTCGTAGCCAACAACGCATTCGGCGAAGTCGCGATTATTCTTGAGGCCTCCGGGAACATGCCCTGCGCGAATGCAATTCAAAGCGCCTGGGAGAACTGGAATGTCCTTCGAAAAAAATTGCAAGGCGACGTTGCTGGCCAGCGCCATTTCGCGCGCATGCCCGATCAGGCCGAAGCCGGTAACATCGGTCATCCCGTGCACCTGATATTCGCGATTGCTAATCAGATCCGCGGCTTGCTTGTTCAGCGTGGTCATCGATTGAACCGCCGCAGCGATCCAGGCTTGGTCGGCCACGCCCTTTTTGATCGCGGTGGAAATCACTCCTGTGCCCAGCGCTTTTGTCAGGATGAGAGCGTCGCCCGGCTGCGCGCCGCCATTGGCGAGAACTTTTTTCGGGTGGACGAGTCCGGTCACGGAATAGCCGAACTTGAGTTCTTCATCGCGAATGCTGTGCCCGCCGATCACGGTGCATCCAGCCTCGATCATTTTCGAAAGGCCACCTGCGAGGATGCGCTCGAGAATCGCCAGATCTGCCTTGTCGGGAAAACAGACCAGCGCCAGCGAAGTAAGCGGACGTCCGCCCATGGCGTAAATGTCGCTGAGAGCGTTCGTCGCGGCAATCTGCCCGAAGACATAGGGATCATCGACGATAGGGGTAAAGAAATCGACAGTCTGCACCAGCGCCTGATCGGGTGCGATTTGATACACTCCGGCGTCGTCGGCTTGGTCGAAGCCGACCAGAACATTGGGGTCGTGTTGCCGGGCTAATTTCCCAAGCACCGAGTCCAGCGCCGCCGGACTTAGCTTGGACGCTCAACCCGCAGCTTTTACCGACTCCGTAAGACGGAATGGTTTCGCATCGGACATGAAGTTATTGTACCGATTGTCAACTTCCAACTGCCGATTGGCGATTTCCCGGGCGCATCGAACAGACTGCCAGCAAGGTTCTTAAATCGGCAATTGGAAGTTGGCAATCGGAAATCAGGAATTCGGGCCGACCAAACGCTGCGCCGCATTCATTTCACGGCAACGTCGGTGACCAGGATCTCAGGATACTGATGGCTCCACTGCGCGGAGATGCCTTCGAACGTCAGGCGAAAAGTCTGGCTTTGACCGGGTGCGAGCGGCGAGACTCTGAAGTCAACGGCTTCGGGATATGGGCCGGTAGTTTTCAGCACCTGCAGAGGAATCTCCTCATGCTGGACAGTTTGTCCCATATCATCTTTGAAGTTCACGTCGACCACGATATGCGTGACCGTTTTGTCACCGGTGTTGGTTACGCTTCCATCAACATAACTCACGGTCGCGCCGACAAAATTCTCCGCCGCGCTCATCTTGAAATCGGAAAGCTTAAGACTCGCCGCGTAAGGTGGAGGCCCGGATGCGCCCTTGGGCTGACCTCGCATTAGAAAGGCGCCAACCACGGCAATAACAATTACTGCGGCGACGGCGATGAAGATGATCCGCCGGCTGGAATCAGGCTCTTGGGTTACTGGAGTTGGATGGATCAGACCGCCCATGCAAGTCGATTGTACTCTGGAGGCTAGCTGCTGGTCTTGAAGAATGCCGCCAAAAATAGCACACCGAACAGCAGGTCGACGCCGCCGAGTCCGAGATCCTGCACGTGCAAACGATTTTGCAAATAGAGTACGAGCAGGGTAGCGCCGTAGCCGAACTTCTCCAGCATGGAGGGAATCATCATGGGACGAAGGCGCGCCGGGTCTCTGGCAAGCACGATGAACACAACTTGGAAAGCCAATCCGACGCTGACGAAGCCATAGTAAAACGCCGGGTGCGTGATCGGGGGAGGATCCTTTTGCCCGATTAGATCGAAGATGAAATAGAGAGGCGTGAGAACCAATATGCCCCAAATGGCAGCGATCCAAAATACAATCTTGGCAAATTTCATTTCATCCTCTCGCCGCCAGCAGCTTTGCGGCGTTGTCGTGGTACACCTGCTGAAGAACGTTGTCCGGCAAGCCGAAGCCGTTCAGATACCAGTGATAGTCGAACTGGTCAGTTGCGTAAAAGTGTTCATCGAGCGTTTCCAGAATGCGGAACGTAATCTGGTACATGGGCTTGTCGACGCCCATGTCCGTGCCGTAGACAAGGCGGTCCGCATATTTGGTGTAAAACTGCGAAGCGGCTCTAGGAGTCGCGCCAGTTTCGGCGTAACGCGCGGAAATATCGGCGTGCAGGTTGGGGCAACGGTCGAGAAGTTCGCCGAGCCGGGTTAGATCGTAATCGAGATTTACGAGATGGCAAGCGATGAACGTTGTGTGCGGGTGGCGCTTCGTGGTGCGCTCGAGAATGTCGACCATGCCGGAGAGATCGACGATGTTGGGCTTGTTATCGAGCCGCCACAAATAGGCGTTCATCAGGCCGTCGTTGGTGCGGTCCATTTTCTGGTACATCCAGATCGGGTCCGCAACGTGCAGGCTGAAAGGAAGCTTCAGTTCGGCGCAAGTTTCGAAGACGGGATCCATGCGGGGATCGTCAGGGTGCATGCCTGGCGCCTTAGACTTGCCCGAATGCAGGCCTTCGCCTTTGTCGTGAATTTCTCCCACGCCGCGTGCGCCAGTCTGGACGCACCGTTTCAGCTCCTTCACCACGGAGGAAGAGGATCCTTTGTCCTTATAGCCTGTGAAATCGAGGCCACACCACATCTCGAAGCGGTCGCCGTGCTGGGAGTGATCCTTGTAGATTTTGTCAAATTCCGCGCCGGTCGCCATGGCGAGAATGATTGTTTTTTCGATACCCACTTCGTCCATAGTTCGGACCCACTCGGCAATTTGAGCGGGAGTTTTTGCGTAAGGATGAGAGTGCATGTCGATGATGGGAAATTTAGCCTTCGCAACCTCGGTCACCGGAATTTTGTAAATGGATAGGGGGCGGTAGTCCTTTAATAGAAGCGTTTCAGGATTTTGCGGGTGCGGCTTGCGTTGTGTTTTAGAAGCAGTTCCTGCATTGGATTGTTGAGCTGCGGCGAAAGGTGCGGAAGGCAGTGCGGCGGCCAAACTTGCCGCGCTTGAGGCTTTCAGAAAAGATCGTCGATTCATGGATCTCCCGGGGAAGTGGAATTCGCCCATGATACTAACGATCTTGTCAGTACAAACCAAGGGAGTGACTCGGTTTTATCAGGTGAAAGCGAACCAGGATTCCTCGCTTCGCTCGGAATGACAAAGCAATTCGGAATGACAAAGTAGCGTGTTCGTCAAACAGAGTCGAAACGAAGAGGCGCTATTCGCCGCCCACGGTGAGGCCGTCAATGCGCAACGTCGGCGAAGCTACCGAGCCACGGAATTCGAGATCACTTGCAATCTCCGAAATGTTGAAGAACATTTCTTTCAGGTTTCCTGCAACCGTGATTTCTTCGACGGGATAAGCGAGTTCTCCGCCGGAAATCCACAAGCCTGAAGCGCCGCGGGAATAATCTCCGGTCACCAGATTCGCGCCGTGGCCAAGAAATTCTGTAACGTACAGACCTTCTTTGATTTCAGAAATCAATTGTTTCGGCGTGCGCGTTCCCGGCTGCAGAAAATAATTACCCGGACCAATGCCCGGAGTACCCGCAAGTCCGCGAGACGCGTTGCCGGTGGTTTTGAGCCCCAGTTTCTTCGCCGTGTACGTGTTCAAAAGATAGGAACTCAACACGCCGTTCTCAATCACTACGGTTCGCCGCGTGGGCACGCCTTCGCCATCAAACGGGCTGGTGCCGAAGCCGCCGGGGATGGTGCCGTCGTCAATAATAGTGACGTTATCGCCAGCGACTTTTTGTCCAAGCTTGCCCGCAAGAAATGAAGCGCCGCGATAGACCGAATCGCCATTGATCCCTTCGAAAATATGTTCAAGAATTGACGTCGCCACCATGGGATCGAAGACGATCGGCACTTGCGCGGTCTTCGCCTTGCGCGCGCCCAAGCGGCGCAGCGTGCGCTGAGCGGCAACTTTGCCAACCTGCTCGGGAGATTCGAGCTTACTCAGCGTGCGAGCCACCGAGAACCAATAGTCGCGCTGCATCGCGCCATCTTCCGTTTGCGCGATGGGAACTGCAGCCATCGAACAATAAGACCGCCGGTATTCGCCAACGAAACCATGCGAGTTTGCCAGAACCTTATGGCCGGTCGCGGCGTCGAACGATCCGCCTTCGGAATTCTTGATGCGCGGATCGAAATCGAGCGCAGCCTTTTCGGCGCGACGGGCGTAGTCGATGCGATCCGGGCCGGGAAGAGAATAAACGTCTTCGTGGTAGAGATCGAGATCACCCTTGAGCGAACCGAGTTGCGAAGCCTCTGGGATACCGCCGAAAGGATCTTCCGAAGTAATCTTTGAAAGCTCCAGCGCGGACTTCACCATGCGGTCGAGGCTGGCGGGAGAAAAATCGCTCGAATACGTGCTTGCCGCGCGTTGGCCGTTGAAGACGCGCACGCCGATGGATCGCGATCCTGATTCTTTGAGCGTTTCGACCTGGCCGAGGCGGACCAACGTGGAGAATTCATCGCCTTCGCGCACTACGCATTCCGCGGCGGTGGCGCCACCGTTCATGGCACGGCGGACGATGTCCTGGGCTAGGAAGCGGAGGTCAGTTGCGAGCTTTGGAGTTTCGATTTGAGTAGAAGGCATAAAAATCTTCACCACAGAGGCACGGAGGCACAGAGAAAACAGAAACCTTCAATAACGTTGAGTAGTGGGCGTAAACTAACATTATCTAACAAATGCAGGCTTTCGATATGGCCGATTATCCAAAGAAGACGACAATAGTAGCCCAATTGAAATTAGCTAAAGCCTCGCGAACTATCTCGCCTGCGCCGCGGAAAGGTAAGGTTCAGGAC
>JBAVUV010001014.1:0-1825 GCA_049696955.1 Candidatus Sulfotelmatobacter sp.
CATGTATCCTACGGCGTAGATGGATGCCAACGCGTACACAATCGAAACGCACAGAATTACCCATGCGCCCAAGTTGTCGAGCAGGATATAGTCATGCAAAAAGGTCAGCCGGTGTTGCAGAGCTTCCCGGAGAAGCAGGATGCTGACCACAAAATCGATGATGGCCGCGATTACGGTAGCGTACTCCGAAACACGGGACCGGCGCACGAGCAGGGACAATGCCCCCGCAATCAGAGGAGCCAGGAACAAAACGAGCATCAAACGCTGCGCCATGTTCAGCCTACCAACCGATTTAATTGACGACTGCTGGTCGTACCCGCATGCACCAAGAGATAGCGGATCAACATGCCGAAGCACGCGACGATGATCAAGAGGTCGAAGAGAATGACAATCTCAATGAGCATGGGCATTCCCGGAACCAGGATCTGGGACCCTAGAAATATGCCGTTTTCGAGAACAAGTAGGCCAAGGATTTGGCTCACGGCTTCGTCGCGTACCGCCAGCATCAGAAAACCCAGCAACTTCATGGAAAGCATGATGGTCAATGCAAGCACGACGACTTGCCCCGCTATACCGGTCTGAAAATTCATGTGATTGGCAATCACGAAGGCGAACATAACCAGCAGCGCTCCGATGACGAGGCTGGAAGCTGGTTGCAGAACCGCATGGATTTCGCGTTTGACATTGAGCTTCCGAACAATGCCCATCAAAAGATACGGCAGCACCAGGCCCCTAAAGAGGGCCGTAAGGACAGCGATCACGTACAGTTCTTTATAGCCGCCGAAATAGGCAACTGCCGCGGAGAGCGCCGCGATGAGCCACGACTCGGCTGCGAAGGCGTATACGTAATTTCGCAACCAGTGCGACCCCAGCATGACGAACGCGAGCAAAAGACTGAAAATGGCCAACAGGCTGAAGATTGATGCCTGCAGCGAACTTACGTGAGCCAGAAACATATCTTCCTCAAATCAGTTGACTGGATACGATCGCCAGCACCGCGAACAAGAAGCCAGCGGCAAGCGGCTCCTGGTAGCGGTAGAAACGAAGGCGCGACTGTATGGTCTCTACAACCACGATCGAGATCGCAACCACCAGGAACTTCAGCAAAAAAGACAACACAGATCCGACTACACCCAGAGCAGTGCCGCGTTGTGCCATCGCCCAGGGAAGCAGAAAGACATTGCAAAAAATGGTGTACAGAATGAACTGCTTCATCATCGAGGCCCACTTTAGGATCGCGAATAATGGGCCGGAATATTCGAGGATGCGGGCTTCATCGATCATGTAGATCTCAATATGCGTACTGGAATGAATGGGCAGACGGTCTGTCTCTACTAGGAGCAATGAGAAAAATGCCAGCACCAGAAAGATGTGAGTTGGGCTCCAATAGACCGAGGGTTTGTCGAGTAAGGTGTGGTTCACCACGAACGGCAGCATCGCCTTCGCCAGAAGGCTGATGCCGACCAACACAAGTATGAGAATCGGTTCGGCAAGGATGCCCAACATGGCAGATCGGCTCGACCCGATTCCGCCGTATACGTTTCCGCTGTCTAATCCGGCCAACATAATGGCGAAGGACCCAAGCGTGAGCACCATTCCTCCCCCCAACATGTCCGCCATGTCGGAGATGGGTAAAGGGCGGTCTGTCAATACTGGAATCAGAATGGGAACGATCAGCATCGCGGTGAAGGCGACGATCGGCGCGGCGAAATAGATCCAGGAAGCCGACTCGGGAACGATGGGTTGCTTGTGAAACAGTTTCCAAAGATCCCGGTAAGGCTGAAACAAGCTGGGTCCAGTGCTGCGCTGAACCCGCTCCTCTGCC
>JBAVUV010001015.1:0-1585 GCA_049696955.1 Candidatus Sulfotelmatobacter sp.
AAATTGAGTCCCGGCGGGACGGCTGAGAGCAGTCCAGGAACATGTCCCATAAGCGCTAACTTGTTTAGGGTATTTTTTGTCAAACTCCAACAGAATCGTCATCCTTGTATCTGTTGGTAGGCGACAGTTTTTAGACGAGACTGTAGCTGGTGGGGGAGTCGAGGCATCGACTCCCCCGCGGGCGGACGGCTCCCGTTCATCCTGTGGTGCAATTGCAACCGACGCTCAGTCCAGGGACCGCTGCCCAAGTCACGTACGACCGAACAGTCGCACGAAATTCAATCGAACCTACAAGGCAGGTTACCGTGACGCGGATTATTTGTGGAGTGGATATTGCGAGTGCAACGTTAACAGCCCGCATCGGTCGTAGGGGTGCGTGGAGAGAATTCGCAAACAGCCGGGAAGGTATTAGCGAATTAGCGGATTTTTGCCAGAGCCAGGGGGTGCAGTTGGTGGCGATGGAGGCGACGGGGGGGTATGAGAAGCGCAGCTATGTGCAGTTAACGGAGCATGGTTTGGGAGTAGCCATTGTTAATCCCCGAGCGGTGCGTCAGTTTGCCCAGAGCATGGGAGCCCTGGAGAAGACCGATGCCATTGATGCGGGCATGATTGCCTGGTATGCGGAGACCAAGCAGAGCCAGCCGCTGAGCCTGGCGCCGAAGGCCCAGCTTGAGCTGCGAGCCCGGGTTACGCGGCTTCGCCAACTGACCGAAGTGCGCACGGCGCAAAAGAATCAACGCCGTCTGGTCAGCCTGCCAGCGATCGAGAAGAGCTTTGAGCAGATGCTGGGATTTCTGGCCCAACAGATCGCGGAGTTGGAACAAGCCATTAGCGAACTGATTGAAGCCGACCCGCTATGGCGCGAGTTCGATCGTGCCTTTCGCACCATTAAGGGTGTGGGAGACCGGACAGTGGCCAATATGATGGCGGAGATGCCGGAGATCGGCACCTTATCCAACAAGACCATCTCCAAGCTTGCCGGCTTGGCCCCGCTGGCCAACGACTCGGGCAATCACCAAGGTAAGCGCAGCGTACGCGGGGGCCGAGGTGTGGTTCGCGACTTGCTATTTATCGTGGGCAGCGTGGTTGGCCGTCACGAACCCGATTTCATAGCCATGGAAAAGCGTCTCCGCACGGCCAACAAACCGCCTAAAGTGGTCCGCATCGCAGTGGCACACAAACTTTTGGTTCGACTCAACGCAAAAGCCCGAGAGATACGCCAATCGCATGCACAAAAGCAGGCTCTTGCCTGTCCGTGCTGAAACAACAGCCGCCGCAGCGTTGTGGGAAAGTGGGAAACGCCCTCGGCGTTTTCCAAGTGGACCCGTCCACGTCTTTTCCACGACCAAACTATATTCCCACTTGACTTTCCAGACAGTCGCTGAGCGAAGCGCCTCACAGACTGATCGGGTGATACTGCGCTTGTGGCGCGGAGTCGAAGGACCTCGGCGATACTTAATTTACCCGTGCTGCTCGGAGCTTTTCAACCACCGAGCCCGACAACAGGTACGCACTTGATGCTCACGGGTACATCTTTTCATGCACTGTAATCATTTTCCATCACCAGGTCTGGGGCCCCGACCGG
>JBAVUV010001016.1:0-3478 GCA_049696955.1 Candidatus Sulfotelmatobacter sp.
GCCCGGGTGATCGCACAAATATTCCGTGAGTAGTTCTTCACACCCGTCCGGAGTTGTGAGGCCCGTCTTTATCGTTACCTGAGGAATGGCGAAACCCCTAACCAATCACCTCCATTATCTAATGGAAAGAGGTCTCTTGCACAAGTAAGTTTTTGTACGCCGGACAGGGTAGTGCGACACCGCCGCGGGCGGGTTGCTAGCGCCAGTAGCCTTTGTGGAATACCCAACCACCTCCGCTTCGGACGTATCGGGGCGAAACCCAGACGACGCCGACACGGGGCGGACGAACCCACTTCCCAGCGACCCACACATAGCCGTTGCCAGTCCACCGCTGATACCCGCCAACCCAGACATATCCCGGCGCGGGTGCGACTCCAACTACTCCTACCCGGACAGGCGCAGGCGGTGCAATGCGAATGACCGTCTGTGCAGCCCCGATTACTCCTCCCAGTAGCAATGCTGCGCAGAAAATAGCGCGCGTGAAGTGCATTTCATGACCTCCTTTTGAAGTCCCTTTAGCCGTAAGCGCTGGGAGCATGACGTGAGACTATCTTCGCGGCAGGGTCTGAAGAACTGGCAAAACTGACAATCAACGAGAGGAAAGAATCGCAGCGGAAACAGAATTTATTTCTCACCTAGCATTCGTCAACGGTAAATATAGGTAGCCATCAGCGCGCTGACGGTAATAGCCGCAAGAATCCACACGGTCACGACTACCACGGGAACAACGACGGAGGCCGCGCCCGTGGTTTTTGCCTTCCTGCGCATCTGCGCGGCGTCAGCAAGCTCGCGACACTCGACGAGTACGTCGGCCGGGGTAATCTTTTGAAGTACCATCGACCCAACGTACAGAACCAGAATGTCGTCCAGAGATCCAATCACTGGGATGAAGTTCGGGATCACTTGAATCGGGCTAAACACGTAACCTGCGATGCATGCCGCGACCACCCTTGCGTACCAAGGAGTGCGCGGATGTTTGAAAATAAGATAAAAGACGTGCGCGTCTCTCTGGAGTCGTTGCACCCGGAGCTTCCAGGTTCCCGCAAGTGCAGGGTGAGGTGCCGCCATGTGGGGAGCCAGAAACAGACGAGACTTCTTTCTTCAAACGGAACCGCCGTCCGCGGTAAGCCCTGCATTAAGCTATGAGTCGGCCTGGGGTGACACAACTGGCAAATCTGACAGCCGGCGCGGAATCAACGGAAAACGATTTTAACCAGAAATCTCATCAATTGCGGGACCGAAAACATTGTCAACGCCAACGGCAAGAAGGGCACCGCGCTGGTGATAGCGAGGTTCGTTATCTCTTTCGATCCGAAAGGAACCAGGCGCGTCTGGCGCACATTCGAGTAAACGTTCGCCAAGTCGGCCATTGACTGGATATCCGGAGTGCCGAGCAACCCGCTTGGTTTCGGGTCGTCGTCCCGCATCCATCTGTCTTCAAGACTGAACACATACCGGCTGGCGAGTAGACCATAATCGGCTGAGCCCTTCCGCTGCGTACGATCCAGCAAAGGAGCAAACATCACCAAAGGACCAAGGATGATCAAAACGAAAAAGACCACGAATCCTGCCGCCTCCATTTTGAAGGAGAGCAGATCGCGGCCTTCATACACGACCCGGGTTGCGATTAGACCCGACAGCACGGCACTTTGAGCGAAAAGTATAGGCGCAAAGGCATAGGAACTTGTTCCCAAAAAGCCAATTCCGCCAGCGCGATCGGGATGCGCCGCACTCAAATGCAAGTTTAGTCTGGAAATCTGCCACAAAAGCCGGAACCAGATCACGAGACGAAGATACCATCGCAGCAAGATGAACTGAAAAATGGGAATACTCACCCAGACGTACCAGTATCCAGCCAATGTGAGATGCAAGTGTCTCGGTTCAGCCATCGCGTACCACGTAGGTTCGCCCAAGGCGACCTGGCTCCGCCAAATCCACACCCCCAGCGCATAAACCAAAAGCAACAGCGTTCCTTCTAGGGCAACCGAGTCACGACTTCGCAGCGCTGAGTTGACCGCCGCATGGAATCTTGACAAGTCTTCGGCTACCACAATGCGCCTTTGCACGAACCGTCGAACCAACGGACTAATGCGGTCATGCACGACAAGTTCGGCAACAATGAGCACTGGCAACGCGACCAGGAATCGAACATTTGCCTCAATGTCATGCAGGAATGGGATCTTGATCGCGCCGCCCATGGCGTGCCTCTCGATCACTGACAAGAGCACCAGCGGCAGCCACGCCAATAGCGTGATAACCACGACTTCCCGATGCAAAACCTGCAACGCGTCGCCCGCGAGGTGCGTGCGCCGGCATAACTGAAATAGAGGACCGCCCAACACCAATGAAAACTCTGGTGGCGCCGGGGTAGCCTTAATTACTAATGAGGAGTCGGTTGGCTCCAGGGTAGTCTTCATTTTTTCTCTGGAATCCTGGGAGACCGGTTAGGCGTTCCGCATACCCACGTTAGGAATCTTGCGCAATCTTAACCACTGGCAAATCTGACAGGCGAGTGCTGCTCCCGTCGAAGTTACCTTCTCGACTAGAACGGCCCGTGGCGCAGCACAACACCGTAAAGCGTGATCACTCCAATCAGAATGACGCAAATAGCTACTACGAAGGAGACGGACAATACATGGCGCGTCTGGTTCGCGCCAATCTCCTTCAGAAAACGCCGGTGCTGCCAAGCTGCGGCCGATAACGCCAGAGTTCCGAGAGCAATCAGGCTCATTCCCAGATTGCGCGGTGCCTGCGGACGCCGAATGTTACCGGCGGCGATTTCGTCGGCCTGGTACTGGAAGAACTTGTAAATACTGAAACCGAATCCAATCATCGAAATGGAGGTTCGGATCCATGCCATCAGAGTTCTTTCCGCTGCGATGAGCGTGCGCTGAACTGCAAGATCCGTCCGCTGTTCGGCAAGAGTTGTTCCTTTATCTTTCGGCGGTGTTTCAACAAGACTCATGAGGCCTTCTTCAAAGGAGGGATGCTAACTGGCCGTGTTGACACCGCATTCCTTCTTCGAGCTATACGCGTGACCAGCCCGCGCAGAATCAGATAGGGCACAATCGCCAGGACGAAGGCGACGATGATCATTTCGCCCGGATACACAAAATGCAACACGATCATCTGATACAGCGCGTCTAGCACCAAAGCTAGAATGAACACCCTGCCGACGCTCTTCCACCCGTCCTTAAGCATGTCGACGCGTTGGCGGGGATCAGAGAGGAGGCACCAGAAATAAGGCGTCTTGCCAGCCCTGGCATCTGCCAATCCTGCGCGAATCGCGAAGAACGCCGCCATCGCTGGCTGGAGCACCAATCTGAACTTCATCGGCCCGCTGACCCGCGCGAGCAATTGACTTCCGACGCGCTCCCATATGTGATCCATAACGTCCCTTCTCCTTGGTAATAAGCTCTACTGCTGCAGAGCCAGCAAAAACCGGCAGTCTTGTCGTAGAAGCCGTTCACCGATGAGC
>JBAVUV010001017.1:0-1582 GCA_049696955.1 Candidatus Sulfotelmatobacter sp.
GTTGACATTGGTATTTTGCGTCTCGTTGATGTCCGGCACCCATTTTACATGTGCATCGAGCGGATCCACGCTGACCGCAACTGCCTTCACGTTGCGCTTGTCGAATTCGCCCTTCAGACGGGAAACCTCGCCGAGCTCGGTTGTGCAGACCGGAGTGAAGTCCTTGGGGTGCGAAAAAAGAATCGCCCAGCCATCGCCGATCCATTGGTGAAAGTCGATGGTGCCCTGGGTGGTTTCGGCGGTGAAGTTAGGAGCTTCGGAGTTGATGCGTAAAGACATGGATCGTTCCCTCGCGATTCGGATTTTCTGCGGATGAAATGCTGCTTCTAATATGATGTCCCGCGGCCAAACAACGCTTCAGCCAGACCAGCCGGAGTCGAAACGGAATTTTCGGCATCAGTATGTTATCTCATCGAAGGGTTGGTTGGCTGGGCTGGAGTGACCCGCCGGCCAGCACGACTTTATGACGCGAAAACTCTCTCTCGTGCAGGTTGATGTCTTTACCGACCGCGCGCTGGCCGGCAACTCATTGGCGGTGATTCTTGACGGACGTGGCCTGACGACCGAGCAGATGCAGGCCCTGGCGCTCGAAATGAATCTTTCGGAAACGACGTTCATACTTCCGGGAGATCCGGCCGCAGACAGGACGCGCGGTACTCGCGTTCGTATTTTCACGGTTCAGGAAGAGTTGCCGTTCGCGGGCCATCCTACGCTCGGCACGGCATTCGTCATTCGCGGGCAATCGGGCGCCGCGGAGGTGCGGCTTGAATTGAATGTGGGCATTGTACCGGTGCGCTTCACGCAGCCGGCGTCAGCAGCGCTCGCCTTTGGCGAGATGACGCAGATGGAACCCGAGTTTGGCGCCATCCACGATGCGGAGGCCGTCGCCGCGGTTACGAACTTGAGTTTGGACGATCTCGTCAGCGCGGCACCGATTCAGACTGTTTCCACTGGCCTTCCCTATACGATCGTGCCGGTACACTCGCTCAAAGCATTGCAGAGACTGCGGCTCGACGTGCCGCGCGCACTCGAATACCTCGACCGCTCGGGCGGGAAGTTCTTTTACTTTGTGAGCCGGGAAACTGTTAACCCAAAAGCTCGCCTGCACGCGCGCATGATTTTCTACAACGGAGAAGACCCGGCCACGGGGTCGGCGGCGGGATGCTGCTCGGCCTGGATGGTCGCGCACGACGTCGCCGCGAGCGATGAGCAGGTGATGATCGAGCAGGGGCTTGAAATGCATCGTCCCAGTTGTATTTTTGTTCGTTCCACGAAGCGAGATAACCAAGTCGTCAATGTGCGCGTCGGTGGAAATTGTGTAGAAGTTCTCCGCGGAGAAATTACTTTAACAATCTAGGGTCGCTCGCGCTTGTGGAATCGCGGGTCGCAGCCTCTGGCACGAATTTCCCAACCACTCGCGTGCCATTGGCGCGCGCGGCACTTTACCGGAAGCTTGAATGTGATTACGATTCAACTCGCTCTGCATCTCAAAAAAGAAATAGTGGTGACGACAGTCCCCCGGTCACACGATGAAGCCAAAGAAAACAATTCTCTGCGTCGACGATAACGAACAGGCCCTTTC
>JBAVUV010001018.1:0-5286 GCA_049696955.1 Candidatus Sulfotelmatobacter sp.
TCTCCGCTCCTCCCACATCTTCGACTCCGGCACTCCACGCCGCATCCATAAGATCAGCAGTGCCGGCAGAATTCCCACGAAGAAAACAGGCCGCCAACCGAAGTACCGTGCCACCGGTCCCGCCACCAGTGCCGCTGCGGCGAAGCCGATAGCCCACGAACTTTGAACGATCGCGAGTGCCTTCGCACGGAGTTCAGTCGGCCAGGTTTCCGCGACCAATGTGGCTCCCGTATTCCACTCGCCGCCCATGCCCAGTCCCAGGAAAAACCTCGCCGCCGCCAGCATCGCAATGCTCGTCGCCAACCCGGACGCGAACGAGCACACAGAGTAGGTGAGAATACTTGCCATCAGCGCCCGCTTGCGTCCTATGCGATCGGCAAGAAAACCAAACATCACTCCACCCAAACCGGATGCCAACAAGGTAAGCGTCCCGAGAAGCCCCGCCGTTGTCTTGCTCATTCCGAAATCCCGCATCAGCAGCGCCAATACGAGCGCGTAGAGCATGGCATCGAAGGCATCCAGCGCCCAGCCCAGCGCCGCCGCCAATAGCGTGCGCCGCTGACCTGGTGTGGCCTGCCGAATCAGCCGGATGGGACCGATTTCCATGAGAGCGGATTGTACGGCGCGGTTGGGAATTGTCAATTAACGTCGACAAACAGCGGTCGATTCACACCACATCAAAAAGCCGAGCGAATGTTTTCTTCCTGGGTACCTCCCGGCAATTTGACAATGTTTTGCCGCGCCGCTCGACAGTTCTGAAGTAGTCTCGTCATGGGTCCCTAACAGGCAGTTCGAAATGGATGTGCTCATGAAACCTCAGCGCCTTGCCGTACTTTTTGCTTTTCTCCTGACCTTCCTGACTCCTTGCTTCGCGCACCATATGGCAGTTGTGGTCAACAAGGAGAACAATGTCGGCAACGTCACCGCCGCGCACCTCTCCAAGATTTTTCGTTCGGAGGTCAGAAGGTGGCCAGACGGCACTTCCGTAGTTCTGGTCCTGCACAAGAATTCCGCGGGCGAAATCGAAACCCTCGAGCGCTTGAATAAAATGAATATCGGAGAATGGAAAGCCCTGATCGCCGCTCACAAAGATTCGATTATGGTCGCCGACTCCGACGCTGAGGTCCTCAAGATCGTCCAATCGACGCCCGGCGCAGTCGGCCTCGTAGACGTCCGCTCCGTGGACAACACCATCAATGTCGTCCGCGTGGACGGCAAACTGCCCATGGAATCAGGCTATTTGCCGCATTAGCGTAAGACTGGCTTTCTCGTCCTAGGGACGTTTAGTCGTCGCTAGCGTCGCAAGTCATTTGCGCCGCAGCAGATGAAAATATCTTCGCGCCTTCTTCACATCCTTCGCGATCTGCTCGCGCAGCGCCTCTACCGAGGGAAACTTGATCTCATCCCGCAGCCGGTCAAGAAAACAAATTTCAACTTCGCTCTCCGGCGTCAGCTCAATCGGATGAAAGTTCAGCAGGTGCGTCTCAATGGCAAACGAATCGGCGCCAAACGTGGGACGGTTGCCCACATTCGTTACCGAATCAAAAGTTTCCTGCCCCACTCGCGTGCACGTGATATAGACGCCATCCTTCGGCACGAGTTCTTCATAGCGCGCCAGGTTGATGGTCGGCACTGTGTACTTCGAGCCGTAACCTCGGCCACGTCCCGGCGTTCCCAGTATGCAAAACGGACGCGCCAGCAGATGCCGCGCCCGGCTGACTCGTCCCTCGCCCAGCAATCTTCGAATGTGACTACTCGAAACCGGCTCCCCGCGCAGCTTTTGCTCTGGATAAACTTTCACTTCAAATCCCATCTCCAGCCCAAGCTGCGCCAGCACATTCGTATCCCCCGCAGCCTTATGCCCAAAGCGAAAGTTGTAACCTTCATGCACCTCCCGCGCATGCAGCTTCTTCTTCAGAATCCGCTCAGCAAACTGCCGCGGCGTCATTAGCGACAAATCGCGCCCAAACGGCAGCATCAGCACCGCATGAATGCCCGTTCCTTCGAGCAGACGCAATTTCTCCGGGACCGGAGTAAGCAGCTTCAATGTTGAATCCGGCCGCAATATGCGTGCCGGATGCGGTTCGAAAGTCACCGCCACAGACTTGGCTCCGCTTTGCCGCGCTCCACTCACAATCTCGCCCAGCACGTGCGCGTGCGCCCGATGGACCCCGTCAAAATTACCCACACTCACCAGCGACGGCCCAAATCCCGCCGGAATATCTTCGAGTTTGTGAAAAACCTGCATGGGAAGTTGGATCGAGCGTTATTTGCGTCTGTCTGAAATTGCTGATTGTTGATTTCTGATTGTTGAGTAAAAACGTACGCTCGCTCTTTTCAATCAACAATCAACATTCAGCAATCAACAATTTCCGCATTCCAAATTTGAAGGATGCTCCTAGATTTCAAATTCCAGCTTCATCCCGTCATAAGACAGCCGCACATGCGGCGGCAGCGTTGCATTGGTCGCCTCATGCGGCAGATCGTGGCAAATGTGCGTAAAAAAGGCCCGCTTGGCCTTTACCCGCTCCACAATGCGCAGCGAATTCTCCACTGTCGAATGCGTTGGATGAGGTTTGTGCCGCAGCGCGTCCAAAAAAAGAATATCGAGATCTTTGAGTTGATGGAATGACGCCTCAGGAATTTCACTGTGATCCGTGAGATAAGCCGCGCTCCCAAATCGGAATCCGTAAATTTCCACTTCGCCATGAATCAGCCGCACCGGCTCGAAGCGCGCCCCGAAAAGATCGACCGGACCGTCAATCGGACGCAATTCGAGTCGCGGGAGGCCTCCGTATTTGTAATCGGCGTCAAAAATGTAGCTGAACATTTTACGCAGAAACGCCGCCGCGTCTGGACGCGCATACAGCGGGAGCTTTCCCGGCGCGTGTCGATAACTCAGAGGCCGAAGATCGTCGATGCCGAGAATGTGGTCCGCATGAGTATGGGTGTAGAAAACCGCGTCCACGCGCGAGATGCGCTCACGAATCGCCTGCGCGTAAAAATCGGGAGTCGTATCGATCAATACAACTTTGCCCGCAAACTCCAGCATGATGGAAGGCCGCGTGCGCCGGTCGTGAGGATCATTCGAGTGGCAAACCGCGCAATCGCACCCCAGTGTAGGCACTCCCATCGACGTGCCGCTGCCCAGCACTGTGAGCGTCGCCTTCATGTGCGGGGCTTTCCGCTCATCGTCCGGTGGTTCCCTTGGCGGCTCCGGGCTGGGGTGGTTTCGACAAAGCGTTGGTCACTTCCACATAGGCCATGCGCACTTCGTAGAGGCTGTTCTGCAGAAAGTTTTCTTCCGTGTAGGTCAGGTTGCCTTTGGTCTTCTCCGCGAGCAGCGCCAGTGTATCGATGGTCTGGCGCGCGCCGATAATATCCGTGTGCGGCTGCTCGCCCTGTTGGTGCATCAATCCCAGCTGCATCATGGCAGTCATGTAAAGCGACGCCATAAAGCGCTCGAACGTAATTTCGAACTCTTTCGCTGATCGACCGCTGAGTTCCACCCGCGAGTCCAGCGCGTCCGAAGATTTCCGGTAAGCATCGGCCTGCGCCTTCTGCTCCGCCGCCGTCGGCATCGGGGGCACCTCAGGCACAGCGCCTTCCGGCCCCGCCGGAACCGATTGCGGAGGGTTGACTGCAGGCGCCGCGTTCTGGTGAATTTCTGGTTCCTTGCTGACCTCCTGGCGCAATTCTCCGTCCTCGGTGAACAAGCGACGGTCCGTTACCGTGAATCCAGATTCCTGTCTCTTCTCAGCCATAGCGTGTGTCCTTGTCTTAGTCTTAATCATTCAGATCGAATTGATTCAGATCGAAATGTCTTTTTTCGCATCCTCCGCGAACCTGAACATCGTCCGCGGTAAAAGCTTCTCTCACTACCGTTGCAACACCGGCTCCCGCGTGAGTCCCGGAGGAAGAATTCCATCGAACGGCAGTTGAGTCACCATCGCCTTCATCCCGCCAACTGTAAGCTCGCGTCCCGGCGCTCCGACCTCGCGTCGAATGTAGCCCAAGGCCGCAGTTCGCTCGCCGGAAGGAGTCGGCAGCACCCCGACGCTGGTAATCTCGCCCACTTCCTTTTCCTCGTAAATAATCTTATCCCCCGCCGCAACGTTCCCCGCGCCTTCGATCAAGAAGCCGGTAAACTTCCTGTGAACGTTCCCCCGCGACCGGATGCGCTCCACAATCTCCTGCCCAACATAGCAACCCTTGCTGAAGTTGAGCGCGCGCGCCTGTTCCGTTTCCTGCGGCAAATCGCGCTCGCGAATATCGACGCCATAGAGTGGGATTCCGTCCGCGATTCGCAACCGCTCCAACGCCTGACTACCCACCGGCGTCGCGCCCGCATCGAGCAGCGCCTGCCAGGTTTTCAGAACATCTTTCGGCGCAAGCCAGATTTCGTACGATTCACGCCGTTCATCCTCGCCGCGCACCACCGTGCACTCTAAACAGTCGCACTCACATTCGCACTGCGCAACATGGGACTGCAACGGTTGTAATGTAGGAACCACAATCCCCGCAGCATCCAGAACCGCTCGTGATTTTGGTCCCGCCACGCCTAAAGCAGTCCATTCCTCGCTGATATTCGTGACTTCCACATCATCCATGATGATGTAGTGGTCGAACGTTGCCAGGATCTTTTCCAGTTGGCTGCGATCCGTTTCCACCACCAGTGTCCCGCCCAGGTTGTAAACGTTCATATCGCCGAGAATCCGCCCCTGCGGGTTCAGCAGGAAGGCATACACACCGTACCCGGCGGCGAGGTCGCGAATATTATTCGTGACCATGCCATTCATCCAGCGCACGCGGTCCCCGCCCTTCAGCGAAATTCGAGCGCGAAAGCCCAGGTCGTAAACCCCGCACCCGTTCGTCAGCGCCGTAAACTCCCGCCGGGCGTCAGAAAAAACCGAGGCCGTCGTGGCTCCGCGGTAGTCGCCCTCGCGAACCGGAGATCCATCCTTCGTCGCCCGTGCGCGCAGTGCGTCCTGGAGTGGGCTGCTGGCCATGAAGTATTGATTATAGCGAAGGCATCCTTGATTCATCGGGCGGACTGCCGCGGACATCACTTAGCAATCGGAAATCGACAATCGGAAATCGTCTCTCCCATTCTCCTCCGCTTGTGTTAACTTCTCACCCGTGGACCCGCAAAAGCCTGCCAAAAAGCGCATTGCCGTCATCCCCGGCGACGGAATCGGCCAGGAAGTAGTCCCGCAAGCTCTCAAAGTGATCCAAGCCTCCGGCGCCGATGTCGAGTTGAGCGAGTTCGATTGGAGCGCCGACCGC
>JBAVUV010001019.1:0-3507 GCA_049696955.1 Candidatus Sulfotelmatobacter sp.
ACCGGAAACCACTACGAAATTGACCTCGTTTGCCTTGGCCAGGAGAACCGCAACGTTAGTGACCGCATTGTTCTCGAAGCGGACCCAGAGATCGCTCACATCCTGGCCCGTCCTCTCCTCTCTGTCCACCAGTTGTCTCCAACCTGCAGCGCGGTACTCACCCTTTACGGAGCGCAATACCGCTGGGTCATACTGCCCGGGTTCCGCAAAATGGTAATTGTGAACCGAGATGCCGCTTACGCCTGCGATTACGCGGCGAAGGTCCTCGTCGCCGGATTCAAGTTTAGAGGCGAATATCAACATTGAATGGTCGAAGGTGAAATTGGTTTTCGAGGAAGCAGTTTGCTGCAAATTCACAATCGCTTGAGGAATCAACTCCCTCTGCTGCGCTGAGGAAGGTTTATTTGCGGAAATGGCGGTCAGAATTACGAGAACAATAGAGGTCAATCGCATACTGCGCCTCGATGATTAGTCTAGAGTCGGCCCGAGCGAGGTCAGAATCGCCAATGTTCTTTAAGAACCCGGAGCAGAAAGATTAGTTGTGTGGGAAACTCAGGCTCGCCTTCACTTCTTTTCTGGGTTCGCCAGGAACCGGTATCCTACCCCACGGACCGTCAGCAAGTGCCGCGGCTGGGCGGGATCATCTTCAATGTAGCGCCGCAGCCGCACCATAAAGTTGTCAATGGCCCGGGTATCCGTATCTTCATGCAGTCCCCAGACTTCTTCCAAAATCTGTTTCCGCGAAACCACGCGCCCGTCATTGCGCACCAAGTGGCGCAGCAATTCCGATTCCATTAGCGTCAAGTGAATCACATTGTCGGCCGTGCGCAATTCGAGCGTACCGAAGTCGATGGTCTTGCCGCCGAACGAAAATGTTCCGAAGTCGCCGGCGTTCTCCCGGTCAGAAGCGATCTGATTGCCAGCCCCGCTCGCAGTTTGGTCTCCGCGCACCCACTGGCTGCGCCGCAGCAATCCCTGCAGCCGCGCCAGCAGAATCGATAGATCAAAGGGCTTGGGGAGATAATCGTCGGCTCCCGCGGCAAATCCCTTCAACACATCTTCCGGACGGCTGCGCGCGGTCAGCATCAGCACGGGCACATAATTCCGCGCAGCGCGCAACTCCGCCACCACGCTGAAGCCGTCTTTGCCCGGCAGCATAATGTCGAGAACCACGGCATCGAAGTTCTCTTTCTTGTCGAGCAACCGATCCGTGGCCGACTCGCCATCTCCCACAACCTCGGCGGAATATCCTTCGGCTTGCAGGTTAAAGCACAGTCCCTGCGCCAGATGGGATTCGTCTTCCACCACCAGAACCCGGCTCATGCCTCCGACCTCGGCAGTTCGATCGTAATCGTGGTGCCCTCGCCTTCGCCGCCGCTCTCGGCGAACACTTTGCCGCCATGCTTCCGCGCAATCGCCTTCACAATGAACAAGCCTAGCCCGGTTCCTTTCACGTGCGCCAGCGAGCGATGGCTGACGCGGTAGAAACGCTTGAAAATACTTTTCAAATCGTCCGGAGGAATTCCGACGCCCTGATCCTGAACACTCAGAACTACACGCTCGTCGTCCGGCGTATCGAGGCGCACTCGAACATCGACCGTCTCTCCAGAATATTTAATGGCATTGTCGAGGACGTTGAAGACCGCCGTGCGAAGATCTTCGGCGCTCCCCAATACGTGTATTCCCGCACCGTTGCTCGCCACTTCCTCGTAGAGCAAAACGTGCGGCGGCAGATGATGCCGGGCGCGGGCGGCTTCCATACATTCGCGCACCAGTCGCCGGAAATCGACCGCGGATTTTTCGCGCCCGGCCTTCTTGTATCCGGCACGGCCCGCGCGCAGCACCTGTTCCACCGTCTCTGTCAGGCGATCTGTATCGCTGAGCATCAGGCGGTAAAACTCCTGTTTCTGCGCTTCCGGTAACTCGCGCCTTTGCAAAGTTTCCAGATGCAGCCGAATCGAAGCGACCGGCGTTTTCAGCTCGTGAGTTACCGCGTTGATGAAGCTGTCGTGCTGCTCGCTGCGGCGAATCTCGCGCACCAGAAAGCTGGTATTCACGATCATCCCTGCGATGATCAACGCAAAAAAGATGATGCCGAAAAACAGCAGCACTCCCTCGCGCCAGTTGAGGATAATCCATCCGACATTGAGGGCAACGGCCAGCGCCACCAGGCCGATGCCCAGACAAACAAAGAAGACGATGGTTCCGCGGCGGCTCGTGATGCGCATGGCCTTAGGCTGATTCTAGCGCGTTCGCAACTGGGGACAAACGAATCTCAGCCGGAAACTCGATGGCTCAGGCGTATTTCCTGCAATAGAAAATTCAGACGAACAAATTGTGACGGCTTCTAACCATACACATCTAACGGCTTACCCGCACGACGACGGAATCCGGGAACAATTGAGAAGTAGCCGGCGACGACAAGAGAGATGATAAAGGAAGGACAAAATGTCTAATAAACTGGAAGGAAAGACTGCACTCATTACAGGCGGCTCACGCGGCATCGGTGCTGCGATTGCCAAGCGGCTGGCGGCCGAAGGAGCGAACGTGGCCATCACCTACTCGAAAGGCGCCGATGCAGCTGCGTCGGTGGTCAAAGAGATCGAACGCACCGGCCGCAAGGCGATCGCGATTCAGGCAGACGCAACCGACGCTGGCGCCGTCGGAGCCGCAGTGGAAAAGGCCTTCAACGCGTTCGGCGGAATCGACATCCTGGTGAACAATGCAGGCACGGCCATCCCAAAAAAGTTCGAGGACGCCACGCTCGCGGAGTTGGATAGCTTGCTTAGTCTCAACATTCGCGGCGTTTTCATCGCTACGCAGGCGGCTCTGAAGCAAATGAAGAACGGCGGCCGCATTATCATGATCGGTTCCTGCGTAGGCGAACGTAATATGACGCCCGGCCTCGCAGCCTACGCGGCCACAAAGGGGGCCGTGAAAATGTTCGCTCAGAGCTTATCCAGAGAGGTAGGAAGCCGGGGCATCACCGTCAATAACATTCAGCCCGGTCCGATCGATACGGATTTGAATCCCGCCTCCGGCGATTGGGCGGCGCCGCAGAAAGCCAACACTGCGCTCGGCCGCTATGGATCGGTGGACGAAGTTGCCGGCCTGGTCGCATTCGTGGCCAGCCCGGAAGCGGCTTACATCACCGGCGCGAATTTGACCGTCGACGGCGGCACGAACGCATAGTCCACGCAGAAGCTTCCAGTATTCACGGCAAAAAAAAAACCGCCGAAAGGCGGGTTTTATCCGAATCAACGCGAGTGTCTTAATCGCCCGCGACTACCGCTTCGGGCAAAGCTGCGGTAACCAGCTTTCCATTCGGGGTAGGTACCAAACCCTTTTCCAAGTCCGCCAGCTTTACGCGCTTGACGTCCCAAGCCAACCCGAGGGTCTTCAGCGCCCAGATCCCGTACCAGTTCATGTCGATCTCATACCAGGTAAAGCCATGCTGCGCCGCCGTCGGATGCGCGTGGTGATTGTTGTGCCAGCCTTCTCCGAAGG
>JBAVUV010001020.1:0-1662 GCA_049696955.1 Candidatus Sulfotelmatobacter sp.
GGCTTGAACTGAGGCGCGCCATCGTACTGCACTTTTACCTGAGCCTCTGCCTCCTTGATGTTGACGACGGCGGTAGTGGGAATCTGTGCCAGCAGGACGGCATCCTGCGCCTCCTGGGTTCCCGGCACCGACGCCAGGACATCGGAAGCAGGACTATTCGGCGGAATCTTCGCAAAGTCCGCCGGCAGATCGGCACTCGCATAGCTCCATGGGCCGTCCAGCGAAGCGGAACGGAACCATCGTCCTGAAACCAGGAAGTAGTATTTCTGTTCGTTGGTTTGGACAAACAGTTCGCTCTCGGTATTGGTCGCGTAGGTGAGTTGGGTGCCTGGGATTTTTGCGTAGACGGGGGCGCCTTTGAACTCGATCACCTCTGCTGGCACGGTACTGAAGAAGACCGTAGGTGCGGGGCCGGCCGGGCCCTGCGGGGGGATTGCTTTTTTAACCTCTTCCCAGTTTTGATCGGCAGGCAGATTACTCATCTCCTTGGGAAGTCGGGCCACGACAGTCCACGGCCCTTCAAGTTTGGCGGCTGTCAACCATTGTTTCCCGTTGAGCAGGTAATATTTCTTTCCCCCGGTGTCAAACAACACCGTCCAGTTTGCGTTCACGACAAACTCGAGTTTCGTCTTCTCGATTGCCGCGCGGACCTCACTGTTATCCACCAGCAGCAAAACGGCAGGCCCTTTGCTGACAAATATCTTTGGAGGATTATTGTCGACCTTCACCGCCGGCCCCGACACCTTGCCTTCTTCTACCTCGGCGGTCAAACGGTCAAGAGAAATCGTCATTGTGTCTTCCGGTGCGAAAAACGCACGTACCAATTCGCCCAACTTTTTGGCGCCCGCCGGATCCGCCGAGGGGAACCGGGTGTCAGTCAGCTTGATATTGCTGATCACAACGGTGCGGGTCTCCTTGTTGGCGTCGGTACGCGCCTGGATGGAAACCACACCTGGCGTCGCCTTTCCCCCGGCGGGCGTCACTGAGATTGCCATCCGGGCATCCAGAGTACGGTAATCCTTCCACGAGTCGATCTGTGGCTGGTAGTAAACAATACGTGCGCCATTTTGCGTTTTCTCGCGCGGCCAGCCGATGTCCTCCGCGAGCACGAGACTGGGGATTGTCCAAAAGAGAAGAAGATAAGCAACTATCTTTCTGACTGCAGATTCTTCCTTCAAGCGAAATGTAAGTGCCATCTCCGAGAGCCTCCGCTCAAATTGGATACCGATGGAAAGGTGGGCGCCACGGCAATGCTCTATCCGGTGCGGTGGCTTGTTATTGCATTCATCGACGCTTAACCATAGCGAGAACATATGTCCCGTCTAACATGCATCAAGAATGGACTGCCGCAGAGGGCACGTCTACTTATAAAACTACTAGTCAGCCACCACCAAAAATGACTGTTGCCCGTTGCCCGGCCAGCGCGGGGACGAACGACCCGACTGTCCGCGGATCACATGAGTTTTCGGATGATTGAGGGCTCCAGAAAAATCCTCATGTAAAGCTTTGCGCGCCAGCTAGCAAAGATGCTAGACGTTTCCACGGTTCATCCTATGTAATATGACACCTGCACGGCGCAACCGCTCACATCCGTGGTGCTGAAATCAGCTGGCATCTTCATGGCGACCTTTGGTCACTCCGAGACGCTTATGAGATGTATGG
>JBAVUV010001021.1:0-15880 GCA_049696955.1 Candidatus Sulfotelmatobacter sp.
CAGCTCCAGTTTCTCTCCGAGGCGCTCCTCATTTCGCTGATCGGCGGGATAGGCGGAGTGATAAGCGGATTGGCCCTGCCGTATTCCGTCCGTTTTCTCACTGAATACCGCATCCCCATCTCAGGACTTTCCGTAATCGTGGCCATCTTGGTATCCGCCGTCGTGGGTCTCCTGTTCGGAACAGTACCCGCCGCGCGTGCCGCAAAGCTAGACCCCGTAGAGAGCCTCAGATACGAGTGAACTCGGAAATCGCGTAACATAATTATCCGCACCTTTCTTGGCTGACCGTTGGGAGAAGGGCCCATTCATGCGTCGAAGAATCAAGTTCTGGCTCGCGGACATCTATGCTTAAACAGACGGAGGGTCTCTAGCGCACATGAAGACATCTGCCTCCCTGCATTTCAAAACATATCTACTTATCAGTTTGATGGTAATTTTTGGACCGCTCGGTAATGTGCTTCTCGGCAAGGGGATGAAACAGATGGGTGCGTCGAGCGCAGGACCAGCCCTTGGGGCGGCTGGCT
This sequence comes from Candidatus Sulfotelmatobacter sp., assembly GCA_049696955.1. Classification (GTDB taxonomy): domain Bacteria; phylum Acidobacteriota; class Terriglobia; order Terriglobales; family Acidobacteriaceae; genus Sulfotelmatobacter. The sequence goes on from JBAVUV010001021.1 coordinate 525, forward strand.
TCGTTTTCCACGTGCTCACTTCGGGCACGATTTGGCTCGGCATTGGGTCTCTGCTCACTTTTTTTGTGGCTTACATGCTGGTGCTATCCTGGGCGGATTACAGTTACGTTCAACCAGCGTCTGCTGCGGCATACGGCATGGTCGCCTTGTTGGCTCACTTCATCCTGCGCGAAGCAATCACCCCTGTGCGTTGGATGGGCATAATACTTATCTGCTGCGGCGTCCTCGTAGTGGGACACACTCCTCCGCGCACAACGGATAGAGGGTAAATGCCAGCCCTTGTCTTCTATCTGCTAATTATTGGAGCCGGTACAGGTGGCGAATTATGCGTGGCACGCGCCATGAAGGCGGTGGGTGAGGTAAAAGACTTTCGTCCTTCTGCTTTGCTGGGCTTGATCCCACGCGTTTTGCGAGTGCGCTGGATGTGGGCCGGTGTGGCGCTTATGGCGACGGCATTTTTCTCCTTGCTCGCAGTCCTCTCCAAACAAAATGTCAGTTTGGTGGTTCCGGTTACAGCCCTCAGCTACGGAGCGGGGGCGCTGGGAGGGCGAGTTTTTCTCGGCGAGCAGGTCACTCCAAGAAGGTGGGCTGGCGTGCTTCTGGTTTGCGCTGGAGTCGCGCTGGTTATTGTGGGTCGGGGTTGAAGGATCGCAACTCGCTTGTCGCCGCGAAGTGCAGCAGCCCAGGTAAATTTTAACGAAATATTGCAACCGACACTGACGCCTTCACATCGTAAGAAGATCGTTTCATTTCCCGCTTATGGCTAGCCGATTTCGTTGTGCCCCAGTTGCAGAAGCTCCAACCTCCGCGGGGCAGGGTGCGGGAATCCAAACGGAGATTCTGGAAGATTAATAGAGGGTCACGCGCTTTGTGCGGAATAGCTGGTTTCACTCACAAAAGTTGGCTGCCTGAGCCTGGCCGCATCGAACGCGCCACCGCCACGTTGATTCATCGTGGCCCGGACCAGCAAGGCACATTCCAGTCCAGCGTTTGCTCTCTGGGAGCTACGCGTCTCAAGATTATCGACCTCGCTTCCGGCGACCAACCTATCCTCTCTGACGATAAGGATCTCGCCATCGTGTTCAATGGCGAAATCTACAATCACCAGGAGCTGCGCCGGGAACTGCAGCAGCTCGGCCATAATTTCTATTCTCACTGCGATACGGAAACCGTTCTGCGAGCTTTTCTGGAATGGGATACGGATTGTTTCGCACGCCTGCGAGGCATGTTCGCCATCGCGTTGTGGACGAAATCGACGAAACGACTGGTGCTCGCCCGTGACCGCATGGGGATCAAGCCGCTTTACTTCGCGCGGCGCGAAGACGACTTGTTCTTCGGCTCTGAATTAAAAGCGATTCTGATCCATCCTGAGATTGAGCGGCGACTCAGTATGGATGGGCTTGATTGCTATCTTGCGTTGAACTATGTTCCCTGTCCCTGGACGCTGGTGGAGGGCATCGAAAAGCTTGCTCCAGGGCAGTGGCTGGAGTGGCGCGATGGAAAGGTCTTCTCCGATTCTTACTGGCGATTGCCGTCCGCAGTTCATCAGGATTGGACTCTGGAATCTGCCAAGGAGGAATTGGACGGGCTGCTGCGTCGATCCGTTCGCGAGCACTTGATATCGGACGTTCCACTCGGCATGTGGCTGAGCGGAGGCATAGATTCTTCAACGATTTTGCATTATGCCGCCGAAGCGGGCGCGCTCCTCAAGACTTTTTCGATTTCATTCCCGGGGCGCAGCTTCGACGAGACGCCGTATATCCGCGAAGTCGCGCAGCGATATCACACCGAGCACGAGGAGCTGGATCTGAATCCGGAGGTTAATCTCCGGGAGGTGATCGAACAATTCGCGTATTACTCGGATGAACCGTCGGCGGACGCGGGGGCGCTACCTGTCTGGTTTCTTTCCAAACTGAGCAAAACCAAGACCACTGTCAGTTTGAGCGGTGAGGGCGCGGACGAACTCTTTGGAGGTTATCTCACGCATCGGGCGAATCGCCTGGCAGCTGTGGCGCGGCGTTTGCCTCGAAAGTTTATCGGGCTCGCGATCGATGCGCTGCGCGCCTGGCCGGTTTCAGACGAGAAGATCAGCTTCGAATACCAGCTCAAGAGATTTCTTGAAGGCTGCCAGATGACTCCCGACCGCGCGCACGTCTACTGGAACGGAACTTTTTCTGATCCGCAGAAGGCGGCGCTGTTGCGTTTGGAACTCCCACACGCTCTCAGGAATGTTCTAGCCGAACTGCGCCCCCGATCTTCAAAAGCTGACGATCTGGAGCCATACTTGAAGTTCGATCAGAAGTATTTTCTTCCCGACGATATTTTGAACAAAGCCGACCGCATGAGCATGGCACACTCGCTGGAAGTGCGCCCGCCTTTCCTCGACCATCGGATTGTCGAATTCGCCGCCTCGCTGCCCCCGTCACTCAAAATTCGCGGTTCGAAGCAGAAGGTGCTTCTGAAGGAATTGATGCGGGGCAAGCTTCCAGCTTCAGTTCTGGGGCGGAAGAAGATTGGATTCGACATTCCGGCGCACGATTGGCTTCGCGGGCCTTTGCGTTCGCTGATGATGGATGTTTTGCTGGACGGTGCTTCCGGTTACGCGAATTTATTCCGGCGGGACGTGATCGAGACTTATATAGGCCAACACCTGGAGAGACAAATTAATGTCGGATATCACTTATGGGGCCTGATGGTGCTGTTTTTGTGGATGAAAAAGTGGGGAATCCAAGTGGCCGCGCCCACGAAAACGAACGTTTGGATACAGGAAAAAACTGGTACCTATATCTAGTCGTTCTACTCGTCGCGGCGGCAGTCTACTTGGGCTGCATTATCTCGCCTCCATCGCTGATGGATGACGTGGATGCAGTGCAGGCGCAGATCGCCCGAAATATGCTCACCACGGGCGACTGGGTGACGGCGCGGCTGGATGGCGTTGTGTACCTGGAGAAAGCTCCCTTTGTGTATTGGGCGATGGCCGCGAGCTACGTGATTTTTGGCGCGCAGGACTGGGCTGCGCGCATTCCGATTGCATTGTCGGCCATTGCGCTGTGCTGGTTGACGGCCGGGTTTGGCATTTGGGCGTTTGGCAGGCGAGCCGGATTCTATGCCGGTCTGTGCATGGCAACTTGCATTGGGCTTTTTTTGTTCACGCGAGTGCTAATTCCTGATGTCATGCTGACTTTCACCGTGGCCCTCGCCATGTGGGCGTTTCTTCGCGCGCTGGAAAAGGACGAGCCACATCCGCGATTTTGGGCTTTCATGCTGGCCGCGAGTCTGGGGCTGGGTCTACTACTGAAGAGCTTGATCGGAGTTCTGTTTCCGCTTGCGGCAGGCGTCATCTACCTTGCGATCACTCGTCAGCTTTTTTCCGCTGCCACTTGGCGCCGGTTACGACCTTTCAGCGGATTGCTGATTATTCTGCTCATCGCTGCTCCCTGGCACATTCTCGCAACCTTGCGGAATCCACCTTATTTCGTTTTCACGCTTCATAGCGGACCCGGGCAATATCACGGTTTTTTGTGGTTTTTCTTCATCAACGAGCAATTGCTGCGATTCTTGAATTTGCGCTATCCGCGAGATTACAACACCGTTCCGCGCCTTTACTTCTGGCTGCTTCACCTGGTCTGGTTATTCCCCTGGAGCGTGTATTTCCCCGCCATTGCAAAACTCTCTTTTAAGCCCGTCGATCGCGCGGGACGTACGCGGCTTCTGGCGCTTTGTCTGGCGGGATTTGTCCTCGTCTTTTTCACCTTCTCCACTACCCAGGAATATTATTCGATGCCGTGCTATCCGGCGCTTGCACTCCTTTTAGGATCAGCCATGGCGACGGGAGGCGTTTGGATAAAGCGCGGCACGCGTGCCCTGTCGCTAATTGCGGCGTGCGCCGGTCTCGCGACATTAACTTTATTTATTCTCACTCGCCACATGCCCGCGCCAGGAGATATTTCGCAGGCACTCAGCCATCATCCTGGCGCTTACAAGCTCTCCTTGGGGCACATGCAGGATCTCACTCTGGCATCTTTCGCTTATCTTCATTTGCCACTGTTAGTCGCGGCTACAGCTTTCTGTTTAGGTGCTTTGGCAACCTGGAAGTTCGCCGGCCAGCGAGCATTTGTGGCGGCCGCTTTGATGATGGTTCTGTTTTTTCATGCGGCTCGCCTCGCCATGGCGGTCTTCGATCCCTTCATGTCTTCGCGGCCGCTCGCTGAAGCGATTCTGAAATCGCCGCAGGGAACGTTGATCATCGATCACCACTACTACACGTTTTCTTCCATCTTTTTCTACACCAACCGTACCGCACTGCTGCGGAACGGCCGATTCTTTAACCTGGAGTATGGAGCTTACGCTCCCGGCGCACCCGATGTTTTTATCAACGATTTGCAATTCAAGAGTCTCTGGCTCAAGCCGGAGCGTTCCTACATCGTCGCAATGAAAACGGTGGTTCCTCAGTTGGAATCTCTGGTCGGCGCCGAGAATATCAACCTGGTGGCAGCAAGTGGCGGCAAGGTTGTTCTCACCAATCATCCAATTCTCGGTTCTGAACAAGAAGCCGGCAAGGCACTCAGCCTGGTAGAAAAACCAGTTGCAATATTTTCCGCAGCAGGTTCAGCTTTGTAATTATTTTTGGGAAGGTAAGGAGAAAGTATGAGAATTGCAGTGTTGGGAGGGGATGGCTACTGCGGCTGGGCAACCGCTTTATACTTGTCAATGAAGGGACATTCCGTTGCCATTGTCGACAACTTTGCGCGACGGCAATGGGACCACGAACTTGGCGTCCAGACCCTGACGCCCATCCTTCCGCTTTCGGATCGCCTGCGGGCTTGGCGGAGACTTACTGGAAGCGCGATCGACCTCTTCGTCGGCGACATAACGGAGTACGATTTCCTCTCCTCAATCATCAAGGATTTCGAACCGGAAGCTGTAGTCCACTTCGCCGAGCAGCGCGCCGCTCCTTATTCCATGATTGACCGAAAACACGCGGTCTTCACTCAAGTAAACAATGTCGTAGGGACGCTCAATCTGTTGTTCGCGCTGCGCGAGTTTCAGCCCGATTGTCACCTGATCAAGCTCGGCACCATGGGAGAATACGGAACGCCCAATATTGATATTGAAGAGGGTTACATCACCATCGAGCACAACGGTAGAAAAGACACAGTGCCGTACCCCAAGCAGCCGGGATCGTTTTACCACCTTTCCAAGGTGCATGACAGTCACAATATTATGTTCGCCTGCAAAACGTGGGGATTGCGCGCTACCGATCTTAACCAGGGCGTCGTATACGGCACGCTAACCGACGAAGTCAGCCTGGACGAAGCGCTCATTAATCGCTTTGACTACGATGAAGTCTTCGGTACCGTTCTCAATCGGTTCTGCGTTCAGGCAGCCATTGGACACCCGCTCACCGTATACGGCGAAGGTGGCCAAACTCGCGGTTTCCTGGATATCCGGGACACGGTACGCTGCATCGAGATTGCTTGTTTGAATCCGACGGCTCGAGGCGAATGCCGAGTGTTCAACCAGTTCACCGAACAGTTTTCGGTTCTGGCTTTGGCGAGAATGGTCCAGAGCGCGGGACAAGAGTTAGGTCTTGCGGTCGCGGTCGAACATCTATCCGATCCGCGAGTCGAGAAGGAAGAACATTATTACAACGCGAAACACTCCAAACTGATTGAACTCGGTCTGGAGCCGCATTTGCTTTCCGACTCTCTGCTGGATTCGCTGATGAATGTGGCATTGAAATATCGGGATCGCGTCGATAGGTCTGTGATGCTGCCGCGAATCGACTGGCGACAGCCCACTAACCAGCGCCGGGCGCAAACCGATCATGAACCAGTGCTTGAGATCGTGGGCGGATCTGCGGAGAGAAAGAATGGAAATGGTCGTTCCGGAGAGCGGTTTCGTTCCGGATTAAATACAAAAGTGAGAAGCTGAACCGTTGACCCAGGTCCTAGACGGTGGGTGCCGGATCGCGAGGTACCACGGGTACGAGTTTGCCATCGCGAATGTAATATTCGACGTTGCGCCAGCGAATGCTGTTGCGCGAAAAACTGGCCAGCCAGATGCAGGAAGCTAGCGCATCCCACAGCGGGATTAAGGCTAGCTTCTTCCAAAGCGCATCATGCTTCAGGCCCCAGATTCCAACCATCCATGTCATGGCAAATCGCATGGCAAGATAGGCGCCGAGATATCCGAGCGCAACTCCGATCGTAGGCCGGATGGCAATCGCTACCAGGCACCAAGGCAGCCCCAAAGTGAAAATCAGCCCGAAGTGTCCCCATGGCCGCAAGTGGCGCATGACCACGATCCAGCGCAGCCTCTTGTGAAAAAGATCCCGCATGGAGCCATAATCCGCCACCGTCAAAATAGTGTAGGGAAGAAGCTCTACTTCGTAGCCCTGCTCGGCGATCAGCCGGCCCACCAGCAGATCATCCGCCGGACGGTCCTTGATCGCCTCATAACCACCAAACCCGGCCAGCCTCTCGTGAGTAGTGGCGATCGTTGGACCCAGGGCAAATTTGATTCCATCGAGTTGCCAGGCCACCAGGATGCCCACGTAGAAGTCGGAAAACATTCCGATCGACTGGAGGCTGTCCGTGAAATTCTTGTCTTCAGCCGCTACATAAAAACAGGTCACGGCTCCCACCTTGGAGTCGGCCAGGGGAGCCACCACTTTGCGCAGGTAGTCGGGTGCTACTCGGACATCGCTGTCGCTGATCACTACAACTTCGTGCTGCGCTTCGCTGACAAGGCGCGCCAACTTAATCACTTTGTCGTTCGACCCCACTCCGCCCGAGCCGAACAATACGCGAATGGAACATTTCGGAAAATCGTGCGCGAGCGTCTCTAGAATGGGGACCGCGGGATCATCCTCTTCACCCACACAAAAAAGGATTTCGTAGTTGGGATAGTCTTGCCGGCAGAAGCTGGCGAAGTTTTCGTAGGCATTAGGGTCAAGCCCACGAATCGGTTTCAAAATACTAACCGGCGGCGCATAGCCGTGATCAGCCACACCCCAAGGTACGGAGCGGCGAAAAAATTGCCATATACTAAACAGCGCAATCAAATAATAAATGAACGGGATGGCGGCGACGGCCAGGACTACGTAGCGGACAGGAGAAATCATTTTGTGCCTCGCGTGCCTGCGAGGAACGGAGCCCGCGACACCACCGAGGCCTCTCTCTGACCGCTAAGGACTTTGATTGCAACAGTGAGTCTGGCGCTCATTGATGCTGTTCTGGAATTCAAGTATGTCAAATGATTGCTCGTCCGACCGATTATCGCTTTGGTGAGCATAGCAAGAAGACTCTCACATCCGAAAACTCGCGTAAACCTAAGCATCCCGCGCCGGAGAAAAGCTCTTCGCCAGGGATTGAACCGGATCATCTTCACTACTCTCGTCGCAAGCGCACGTTATTGGGCGAAATCCACCACTCCTGGCCGAAATCAGCCACTATAAGTCGATCAAAAGAACGGAACTCTTCCCTATTCCCAGTGTTCAATCTAGTAATGGGAATTCTGGGGGAACATTATGAAAACCAAATTATCTAAAACGCTTCTTACCGCGGTATTGACGAGCGCAATGGCGCTGGGGACTGGGACGTCCTTATGGGCGCAGGACCCGTCGTTGGATAAGCCCTCAGCGGGGGTGAGCGTTCAAGTGGATCAAGGACCTCCGCCCGAACAAACCGCGCCGCAATATAACGCGCCGCAATACAATACGCCGGACCAGAGCGCACCTCAGGATGTCGCACCTCTGCCTCCGCCGCCGCAAGATCAAGATGCATACCAAGACCGTGCATACCAAGATCAGGCGCAGGCGCCTCTGCCTCCGCCTCCAACGGGGCCGGATCAACGGCAGTACACACAATTGCCGCCAGAGCAGTTGAATAAGCTGGTAGCTCCGATCGCGTTGTATCCCGATGCGCTCGTGGCTCAGATCCTGGCCGCGTCAGCGTATCCAACGCAGATCGTAGAGGCAGACCGCATGGCAAAGGAGAACCCCGGGCTGAAGGGACAAGATCTGGCCGCGGAAGTGGACCGGCAGGATTGGGATCCGAGCGTGAAGTCTCTCGTGGAGTTTCCCACAGTGCTGGCGAACCTGGACAGGGATTTGTCGTGGACCTCTGAGCTGGGCGAAGCCTATCATAACCAGCCGGATGATGTGATGCAGGCGGTCCAGTATATGCGTCACAAGGCTTACGACGCGGGTAATCTGCGGACTACGCCTCAAGAACGCGTCTACGAGCAGGGGCCCGATGTAGACATCCAGCCGGCTGATCCGGATGTGGTGTACGTGCCCACTTATAACCCGGCGTATGTGTACGGATATCCCGTAGGCCTGTGGCCTGGGTTCTATCCGTGGTGGGGAGTTGGATTCGGCGGCCCGTACATTTCGTTCGGATTTGGCTTCCCGATCTCGCCGTTCTTCGGCTTCGGTTGGGGATGGCGTGGATGGGGAATTGGCTGGGGCTTCCACGGTGGAGTCTTCTTCGGCGGCCATCCTTGGGCCTACCGTGGCGGAGCGTTTTATAACCACGCCGCGTTTGTGCACGGAAATTATCGAGGATTCTCTTCCGGGCGAGGCGGATTCGGATCGCGCGGGTATGCGGGTCGCGGGTATGGCTCAGCTGCAGGTCGCGGATATGCAGGTCACGGATATGCGGGCGCATCTCGAGGCTACGCTGGGGCGTCCCGCGGCTTCACCGGCAATCGCGGAGCAGCCGTTAACCGCGGTGCTGCGGGGAACCGAGCCTACGCAGGCAACCGAGCCTACGCCAGCAACCGGGGATTCTCCGGCGGCAACCGAGCTTTCGCTGGCCGCGGATCAAGCGCACCGCGGGCTGGTGGTTTCAGCGGCAGCCGCGGCGGGGCGTCGCGCGGATTCTCTTCGCATGGAGGCTCCGGCGGTTCGAGCGGCGGTCACGGTGGCGGCGGAGGTCACAGCGGCGGCGGAGGTCACGGTGGCGGCAGGCGCTAAGTGTTCCATGTAGCTGTCACCGTTCAGCCCAAATCGAAGGCCCCGTTCTCACGAGCGGGGCTTTCTTGCTCTGACGATCTGGGTAATGGCCGCGTCTGGCATCGCCGCTGATTTCCTCGAAGCCTGGCTTCCGTTTAGCCCGGAATGCGGGCAAGACTGAATTCGTCTCACTACGCGCCTACTCAGGCCCATCACCGCCCCAAGGCTTTTCAGGCGTAAGTTTTCAACCCCGGGCCCGCGATGGGCGCTGCTCTCCGAACAGGATGCCAGGCGCGTTAATCAAGTACTGTTCGTCGCTAAGCCTCTCAATCAATTCGTCGGGAAAGGGAGAAATTTCGCATTGCAAATACGTGGCCAGCTCGCGATAGATTTCTCGCCGCGAGTACACCGCTAGTTCATTGCGGCGGCGCAGTGAATCCTGAATCAGAGTTGCGAGTTCCGGCGTCGCAGCTCGACGAAGCTTGATCGCGATTGCAGGATAATCCTTGAAGGAGTTGTACTTTTGCTGCATCCAGAATTCTTCCACGGGCGCAGCTAGTGGCGTTTGGCGTACAACGAGTGTTCCAGCCACGCGGTCGCCGAAGCGCTGCATCAGGGGACTGCTCAGTACGGAAAGTCCTCCGACCAGATAGGCGAATGGCAGCGCGTCAAAAACCCGCATCAGATTCCGCACCCACGCCTGTTCCATCCGTATGGGAAGGCCGTCCTGGTCAATCACGCGCAAATGGAAAAGGCGTTTTCCAATCGTCTGCCCGTTCCAAAACCCCTCCAGCAATGCGCTGTAGGCAAACCCGATCGCGAACTCAACGAGCGTAATCACCATTTAGCCTGTCGGTGTACGATCTCCGTCTTGACAATTGTCGTTAAAACGAATAATATAAGAGTGGATGAAAGAAACGATCCAGTCAGGAAAGAGCAAGCGGAGCATCGGCTCTCCGGAAGAGGCAACGTTTTTAGAACTGCTGCGTACCACCGATATGCTGTCTCGCGGACTGGTGCCGATTCTCAAGGCGGAGGATCTATCCTCGACCCAGTACAACGTACTGCGGATTCTGCGCGGCGCGCCGGAGGGGCTTCCTTGTGGGGAGATCGCCAGCCGAATGATTACCCGTGACCCCGATGTTACCCGACTCCTCGATCGACTTGAGAGGCGTGAACTGATCTCGCGCTGCCGCGAAACTAAAGATCGGCGAACGGTGAGGGCCCGGATTGCGCCGGACGGTCTAAAACTCCTGGCTCGGCTTGATGAACCCATCCAGGCGGCCCATCGTAAACAATTAGGCCACCTGGGGCGACAGCGCTTGAAAGCTCTGACTGATCTCTTACGCGTTTCGCGCAGCTCCGTGGCATGATTTATTGGGTTTGATACTTGTTGCAACGATTATTGTGGTAACGCATCTAATCACTTGAAAGGAACCTACCATGGACACAGTCGTTGACCCAAAAACCGCGATCACCACTACCACCTGGAACATCGACCCGGTTCACTCCGTCGCCGAGTTCAAGGTGAAACATATGATGATTTCCAACGTGAAGGGTCAGTTCACCCGCGTTAAGGGCGTTCTGACACTCGACGAAGGAGATTTAACGAGCTCGCATATTGAAGCCTCGGTTGAAGCGGCATCTGTCAATACTCGCGACGACCAGCGGGACGCGCATCTCAAGAGTGCTGATTTCTTCGACGTGGAGAAGTTTCCCACTCTTTCATTCAAGTCCACGCGAATCACCCGGGTTGGCGACGAAGAGTTGACTGTCACGGGCGACCTTACGATCCACGGCGTGACCCGCAGTGTGGTCTTCAATGTTGAAGGGCCGACTGCGCCAGCCAAGGACCCTTGGGGCAACATCCGCAGAGGACTATCAGCCACGACAAAGATTAGCCGTAAGGACTTTGGGCTTACTTGGAACTCAGCGCTTGAGACGGGCGGTTTTCTCGTCGGCGACGAGATCGCCATCACTCTCGATCTCCAGTTCGTGAAGGCCTAAACGATTTGCCGCGCGGCCCAGAACCTGGCTGCGCGGCGCAGAAAAGAGGAAGAGTTATGTCACTACGACCAGTAAGACAAATCATTCAACCGAAGCCGACGATCGAGGGCGCCGGGGTAAAGCTGCAACGTGCCTTCGGCTTTGGCAAGACCAAAGAGTTCGATCCCTTCTTGCTGCTGGACGATTTTCGCAACGAGAATCCGGCAGATTACCAGGCGGGATTTCCCTGGCATCCGCACCGCGGGATCGAAACAATCACATACGTGCTGGCTGGTTCAGTCGAGCACGGTGACAGCCTGGGCAACAAGGGAAAAATGACCGCAGGCGACGTGCAATGGATGACAGCCGGCAGCGGCATTCTGCACCAGGAGATGCCTAAGGGTGATCCACAGGGGCGCATGCATGGTTTCCAGTTGTGGTCGAATCTGCCCGCGTCGCTGAAGATGACGGATCCGCGCTATCAGGATATTCCATCGAGCGCGATTCCCGAGATCACCGACGATGACGGCACCCGGGTGCGCATCATCTGCGGAGAGTTCTGGGGTAAGAAGGGACCGGTGGAAGGTGTGGCCGCGGACCCGAATTATCTCGATATCTCGGTTGCGCCGGGCCAGCGCAAACGGCTCAAGGTCGAGACTACGCGCAACGCCTTCGCCTACGTTTTCGCCGGTTCGGGTACGTTCCGGGACGCCTCGGATCCGCGCGCGGTTCTGACCGAACAGGCCGCCAATCCTGATGCACCGGCCAAGTACGACGTGAGCAATCACTCGCTTGTGCTGTTTGACCGCGGAGACGAGCTGACGGTGCAGGCCGGCCCTGACGGAATTCGCTTTCTGCTGGTATCTGGAAAGCCGATCGAGGAACCGGTGGCTTGGTACGGTCCCATTGTGATGAACACCCAGGAGCAACTGCGCCAGGCGATGGCGGAACTGCAAACCGGAGCGTTCATTAAGCATCGCTGAATTTCTGCCAAACTCGAGTGGCGGGCAGCTTTTCCGCGCTGATGATAGTATCTTTCGGTTGATCCACCAGGGAACGTCGTAACAGCAGGCCACTACTTCTCGAGAGGCCGATCTCTGCGGCTCTCTCGCTACGAGCTTCTTATGAAACGTCGGTTAAACCTTCTTGTGGGACTGGCCGTGTTCAGTCCCTTCTTTTTTTCCATGACATCCTTTCAGGGTTACGGACAGACCGCAGACAAGATTATCGCTTCTCGCACGGCAGATGTGGGCGGCGTCAAGCTGCACTATCTTACGGTAGGCACGGTACACCGCTGATATTGTTGCACGGGAATGCCGAGACTTCGCTGATGTGGAGGCCGATCATGCCTGCTTTGGGCGAGCGCTTCACTGTAATCGCGCCGGATCTGCCTGGCATTGGAGATTCGGACATTCCAGTGGATGGTCTGGACATGAAGAGTGCAGCCGCCCGCATTCACGATCTGGCGAAATCGCTCGGGGTGCAGAGAGCTGAGGTCGTGGGGCACGACATCGGGCTCATGGTCGCTTACGCGTACGCTGCGCAGTTTCCCACCGAAGTGACGAAACTCGTGCTGATGGATGCTTTCCGTCCAGGCGTGGCGGGTTGGGAGCCGGTTTACAACAACCCGAACATTTGGCATTTCCGCTTCAATGGTCCGACGCCCGAAGCCTTAGTGAAGGGTCGCGAGCGAATCTACTTCGATTATTTCTGGAACGACTTCGCCGCCGACAAGACTCATTCAATTCCGGAAGCGGCTCGCATAGCCTATACCGCTGCTTACGCGCGCCCGGGCCGAATGCATGCGGGGTGGGAATATTTCGTTTCGTTCCAGCGAGCGGCCAATGATTTCGCTCAACTCTCCCAGACCCGGCTAACCATGCCCGTATTGACCATTGGCGGCGATAAGTCGTTGGGAGAGGCGCTAGGGGCACAGGCAAAGCTGGTTGCAACCGACGTGACCGTGGTAGTCCTGAAAGACACCGGACATTGGGTGCTAGAGGAGCGGCCAAAGGAAACCACCGAAGCATTGCAAAACTTCCTCTAGAGAGCGCGGAAACCGCGTTTGGCAAATCGAGACGTAACTTGCCGCTTTGTCCTCAAGGTCCGCAACATGCACCGGACGAAAATATTCCGATCAAGCCGTTCGTGCCGGCTGAGGGTGAAACCTCTTCGCGGCAACAATGGTGAGTGCGACAAAAACCGCCATTACGAGAAGTTGCACGACCAGGAATGGCGGCTCCTTCTGCGTGGGAGCCAGCGCTTTCAGAGCAGGCACCTTCTCGAAAAGCTGCACAGTTAAAACGAAGACGTTGAGGTAGAGTGCAATGGCAGCCGTGACCACATAAATCCAACGCCATGCACTGACAAAATGAAACAAGTAACGCGCCGGAATCGCCACTGCCAGCGCCACGAGCGAGATAATCCCAACAATGTGGGAGGGCAGAAGGTGATCGAAGGGAAAGCCGAAGCCGGTTACGCTGGTCAACACGGTGGTGACAAGAAAAATCGCCGTTATGCCATTAAGCTGCCTGCCAGCGAGGAACCCATACATGACAATCAATCCCGAACCGATTCCTATCAGGCTGATCAATACGTGCAAGAAGGTGTAGGTTGCAGTCGACATTCCGAGAATCATGACCCGCTCCTTTGTACTGAATATTTCTAGATGCTCTGCTGAACCTGTCAAGCTAGAGCAAGATTATCTATTCGCTAAGACTTTAAACTTCGGCCCGATTTCGCTGCCTGAAGTGAAAGCATTCTACCGCCTCGCGCGGGCGGTAGCGAGATTTCGACGTTGGGTGGGCGGGTGCGATAAGTTTGCGAGCCAAAATCCGAAAATACTCGGCTGAGTCCAAAAGCGTTACGTCACACCAGAATTTTCGAATCACGCGGCGCTCTCTGCGCGGGGTACAATGGTTTTCCTTCCTTTAAGCTGATGCGTGACAACATTACAAAACATTATTGCCAGCGAGCTCCGGAGAAGCGACGCTAATTATGCGAAGTCAACTTCGACTGCTTCTTATCGTTCTGGGCGCGATCGGGGTTGGTGGGATCCTATTTTTTGAATTGGCGAGGCGTCCGGGTTACTTTGCGAACAGCACGTACCTGGGAGTGATTATCGCCATCGAACTTGTCCTTGCCTGCCTATGGCGATTTGAGACAGTTTTCTTTCCGATGACGATGTGGTGTTTTCTGTCGGCAGCTACAGCGCTGCCGTTCGCGGAAGAGAGTTTTACGATTCGCTGGCTTTTTCTAGCCGTTGGAGCGTTGGCTGGGTCCGTCATCTGGATCAGGAGCAACCGAACTCATCACTTTGGAGTGTTTCATTTAGTTGCCTTGTTTGCCGTGCTCGCCGCGCTAGCCTCGGCGAGCGCTTCAGGAACGCCTCTGACAGCCTCGCTGAAAGCCGGAAGCCTGTTCTTGCTCTTTTTGTACGCTTCAACCGGCGGACGGGTTGCGCTCGCCGGGCGAGAAGCATCTTTTGTCCGCGGACTCGTTCTGGCTTGCGAAGTTCTGGTTTTCATGACAGCGATCCTTACCTTTGCCGGCCATGATCCATTCGGAAATCCCAACAATTTGGGCGCCTTCGTGGGGATTGTAGCCGGCCCAGTGCTCCTCTGGGCGGCGTTAGTGGCTGAGAGCCGAGGCGAACGCCAGCGTCATTTCACCGCTCTGGCGTTGTGTGTAGTTTTGCTTTATGTCAGCGTCTGCCGTGCCGCCATCGTCGCGGATGCCGTTGTTACGGTTGCGCTCACAATGGGTCTACGCCGTCCGCGGCTCTTGCTGAAAGCGGCTTTCGTGGCGGCTTTTTTTCTTGAAGCCATGGCGGTTGCCAACCCTTCCCACATGGGCGAATTAATGGACTCTCTGAGCGGACGGTTTGTTTTCAAAGTGGAAGGACGTCCACAGCAGGGAATTTTGGGGTCGCGAGATACACCTTGGGATGACACGATTTCCGCGGTCAAACAACACCCTTGGTTCGGAACGGGATTCGGAACGAGTGACTTGGGGAGCGACGGCTCGGTTGTTCAGGGCTCGTCGATTTACACCGTGGAAGGTACGAACCGCGAACACGGCAGCAGCTACTTGGCCATGGCGGAATACATGGGACTGCTGGGTATTCTACCTTTTCTCCTCCTGTTGTTTTTGGTGCTGCGGGCGGTAAGTCGCGTGTATATGTGGATGCGAAGAAGTGGCAGCCCGTACCATTACGCGGTACCGTTTGCCATGGTCAGCTTGGCAGGGCTTATGCACGCGGCCTTTGAAGACTGGCTGTTTGCCCCAGGGTCCTATATTTGTCTGTTTTTTTGGGTACTGGCTTTTCTGCTGATCGACCTCACAGCGGAAATCAATGCCGATCTTCGAGTTCTCAACTCTAAATCTCTTTCGGGATTCGCACCGGGGCCCG
>JBAVUV010001022.1:0-2019 GCA_049696955.1 Candidatus Sulfotelmatobacter sp.
TGCATCGACGATGTAAGGCATTGTGTTGGAAGGTGAAATGCTTTCATTCGCAACGACCTTCGGCTCTTGCGCCGCGATTTTCTTCAGGGCGTCGAGACGGCGCTGCACCTCATCGTTCGACCGCCGCACCCGGAGCGCCTTCAGTTTCGCCGACTGTTGCCGTGCCACGCTTTCGTCGATGTGAAGAATGTGCGGAGACTCTTCTTCTACGACGAATTCATTTAGGCCGACAATAATCTTTTCTTTGGCTTCTGCGGCGCGCTGAAACTGATAAGATGCCTCGGCAATTTCCTTTTGCGGATAGCCGCGCTCAATGGCCTTCACCATGCCGCCCATTGCATCTAATTTGCCGAAGTAGTCGAGTGCGCCTTTTTCCATTTCGAGAGTTAATGCTTCCAGGAAATAAGAGCCGCCGAGCGGATCGACAGTATGGGTCACGCCGGATTCATACGCAATGATCTGCTGCGTGCGCAATGCGATCCGGGCGGCTTCTTCAGTGGGCAATGCCAGGGCCTCGTCGTAGGAGTCGCAGTGCAGCGACTGAGTTCCTCCCAGCACTGCGGCCAACGCCTGTAACGCCACCCGCGCAATGTTGTTCATTGGCTGCTGTGCTGGCAGCGACACGCCCGCTGTTTGGGTGTGGAAACGCATCAGCCAGGTGCGCGCGTTCTTCGCTCCGAACCGGTCTCGCATCACCTGAGCCCAAATCTTTCGGGCTGCCCGGTACTTGGCGATCTCTTCGAAGAAGTCGTTATGAGCGTTGAAGAAAAAACTCAGACGTGGACCAAAGGCGTCTACATCCAGTCCCCGCCGCCGCGCCCAATCCACATATTCCACGCGGTCGTACAGCGTGAAAGCGAGTTCCTGCAGTGCGGTAGAACCGGCCTCGCGGATGTGATATCCGCTGATCGAAATGGTATTGAAGCGCGGCGTAAACTTTGACCCGAATTCAAACGTGTCGATGACCAGCCGCATCGAGGGCGCCGGAGGATAGATATATTCCTTTTGCGCAATGTATTCCTTGAGAATGTCGTTTTGAATTGTGCCGGAAATCCTTTTCCAGTCTGCGCCCTGATTCTCGGCAACTACCAAGTACATCGCCCACAACACGGATGCGGGAGAATTGATGGTCATCGACACAGTCGTCTTTTCCAGGTCGATTCCGCCGAACAAAATTTCCATATCTTCGAGCGAATCGATGGCCACTCCGCACTTGCCCACTTCACCCTCGCTCGCCGGATGATCGGAGTCATAGCCCATCAGGGTGGGCAAATCGAATGCTACGGAAAGTCCGCCTCCGCCATGCTCCAGCAAATATTTGTAGCGCTGGTTGGTCTCCTCTGGTGAAGCGAAGCCGGAGAATTGCCGCATGGTAAAAAGTTTGCCGCGATATCCCGTGGCATGAATGCCGCGAGTGTAAGGAGGCTGGCCGGGATAGCCGAGATATTTTTCTCCGCTCCAGTCTTCGGGGAGATCCGCTGGTGTGTAGAGACGGCGAATCGGCACACCCGAAATTGTGGTAAAGCGCGCGTGCCCATGCTCATCAAGGTTTACGCCAGTCGGCGCGCCAATCGGGCGCTCGGGAGCCTTCTCGAGGGTAGGGGCAAGCGTTTTTTCGGCCCAGCTCTTCTCCGCGGCAGAAGGATGGCGGTTTTCAAAAACGTCAGCAATCGGATTTTCGGCAACCTGCGGCTTAGACGGCGTCTTTTTCATACGAAACCCCTGCACCCTGTTTCGATCATAGGGAAGGCAGCGTTTACGAGCAAGGCGCCAGGATCGGGGTCAAACGACCGGTCGGTCGTGAGCAGAGGACGATTGATTGCGGCTCAGTTCCCAGGCTTTCGCATATTTCCACGATACGTAGACCGCGTGGTAGAGATGCAGCAACAGGCCTTCGCGTCCATCGAGGAAGCCAAGGCGAAAAAAATAATTGTAGATAAATGTCGCCAGTGGGCGCAGCACGATGTTGACGACGCTGAACCGGAACTTGCCTTTGCCTTTCGCCACGACCATCTCTGC
>JBAVUV010001023.1:0-11790 GCA_049696955.1 Candidatus Sulfotelmatobacter sp.
GGGCGAGGCCGGCGGGAATCGGCAAGCCAGCGAGTTTGATCGCATTTGCCTTAATCTCTTGCAGCACGCCAGGCGGAAGCGATAAGTGGGTCAGGCCGTCGTTCAGTCGAAAACTAAAAGTCTTCACCATTACGATCCCCAGAATTGCGATGGCAAGCACGCCCGCTACGCGGGCTACGGCATTGTTCACTCCGGAAGCCGTACCGGCTCGCTCTTGATCGACAGAATTCATAACCACAGTGGTGAGTGGCGCCACAGTAACCGCCATCCCAAATCCAAGAACTATCACCGCCGGAAAAAACATCCGCCAATAACTACCCCCGATCCCGGGCACAGCGAATAGAACGAAGCCTAGCGCGACGATCATCGGTCCAACGATCAGCGGTCGCCCTGAGCCATAGCGGACGACAAGTCCGCCCGACCAACGAGAAAGAAAAAACATAAGCAGAATCAGTGGGAGGAGGGCGACGCCGGTTGCGGTGGTGGAATATCCCTGGACTTGGATCAGGTCCAAGGGAAACAAGAAGAAGAAAATCCCGATCGCCGCATAAAGAAGGAGCGTAAGCAGATTCGCGGCAGCGAAGCTGCGGGACTTGAACAATCCAAGCGGAAGTGTCGGCACAGCGACCTTAGCCTCGACGAATACGAATGCAACCAGACAGCCAGCACCAACGATCAAACTGCCGGACACCAGAGGATTTCGCCATCCCAGATTGAGCGATTCCACGAAACCAGTAACCACGCTTC
Organism: Candidatus Sulfotelmatobacter sp.; assembly: GCA_049696955.1. Taxonomy (GTDB): domain Bacteria; phylum Acidobacteriota; class Terriglobia; order Terriglobales; family Acidobacteriaceae; genus Sulfotelmatobacter. The sequence continues at coordinate 748 of JBAVUV010001023.1, forward strand.
CCAATCCCGCGGTGGCGAGAATCGTGCCCAGCCAATCGATGTGCCCTGCGCCTTTGCTGCGACTCTGCGGAATCCGCCAAAGCGAGATCGCGACGACAGCCACCGCGATCGGCAGGTTGAGGAAAAATACCCACCGCCAGGAAGCGTGCTGAACCAGCCAGCCTCCTAGCACCGGACCAACCGCGGCAGTGATCGCCGTGAAACCCGACCATGTTCCAATTGCCTGACCGCGGCTCTTTTCATCGAAATTCGCACTGATGATTGCCAGGCTGCCGGGTACGAGCAGTGCGGCTCCCACACCTTGAATGCTTCTCGCGATAATCAATTGCTGAATACTGGAGGCAAAGCCGCAGGCCGCCGACGCCACAGCGAAAATTGAAACCCCCGCCACGAACATCCGGCGGCGGCCAAACAGATCGCCGAAAGCGCCCCCGGCCAGAATCAACGCGGCTAAAAACAGTCCGTAAGACTCGACCACCCATTGCAAATCCACCACAGTTGCCTGAAAACTGGCTTGCAGCGCAGGCAGGGCTACGTTGACCACGGTACTGTCGATGAAAGCCATGCTGGAACCCAGGATGGTTGCAGCCAATATCCAGGTTCTCGCTTCCGCCGCGCACGGAACTGCAGCAGCCGCCGATTGGATCACCGTTTCATCGCAAGGCGTTCTCATCTAGCTATGAGTGTCTTTTACCAGGCGCAAGGTACGCAAGCTTGCCGCGTAACCGAGCACCCTTGTTTTGATCTGGAAACGGAACAAAGCGCCGCACATTTCTCTTTACTATAAGTTACTACTTATATAACATGTCAGTTATGCTAGAGCGGTTGAATCTCGATGCTTCCTTTTCCGCGTTGGCCGATCCAACGCGTCGGGCCATCCTTGCGCGTCTCGCCAGGGGCGAAGCGACTGTGATGGAACTGGCCAAGCCCTTCGCGATGACCCAACCGGCAATTTCGCAACACCTAAAGGTGCTGGAAGACGCAGGACTGGTTGCACGCCGCGTGGATGGCGCGAAGCGCCCTCGTCGTCTCGCCAAGGACGGCATTGAAGCGATGGACCAGTGGCTCGCAATGTTGCGAAAAGCGCTGGAGAAAAATTACGACCGGCTGGACGAGGTTCTCGCATGCATGGAGGAACCGGAAATAAAAACAATAAAGACAGGAACGAAGAAGATAAAAAGAGGAGAAAAACGATGAGCAAGTTGACGCTGAAGACTGAAGGAAACACCCACGTGGTTGTGACCCGGCGATTTGCCGCGTCACCCGAAGCCCTGTACCGCGCACATACCGATCCGAAACTCATCCAGAAGTGGCTGCTCGGTCCTGAGGGTTGGACGATGCCTGTCTGCATCAATGACCCGAGGCCAGGGGGGAAGTTCCGTTATGAATGGACGAATGGAAAAGGGGCTGGATTCCACATCACGGGCGAATATCTCGAACTCGAGCCTCACAGCCGGATCGTTCACGTAGAGCGGATGTTCCTGCCGGATCCCACGCCCGACAACCACGTGGAGACCAGGTTCGATTCGGACGGCACAGGCACATTGATGACGATGCGCATGACGCTGCCTGATGCTCAGACACGTGCCGCTCTGCTCGCCACAGGGATGGAACGAGGAATGGAAGCGAGTTATGTGCGACTCGAAGGGATGATCTTGCAGAGCTGAAGACAGATCATAGGGAGCGACCAGGAGGATTTCTGCTATCAATATCGATGACGGAGTCATCGTTGCGGCTTCGAAACCCGGGAGAATGGCCGTTGGTAATGATCACCACGCCTGCAGACGGGAGATTGCTCACCCTGTACAGCGCTCGTTTTCCTCGCGAGAACGGCCCCAACAAGAACGGGAGAAAACGGTAGATGTTCTCTCCCGCGCTCGCCCATTTCCTGCTGCCAATCATCGTTGCTGTGAGCGTGGCGCTCATGCTGATCCGTCCGCGAGGTGTGCCGGAGGTTTACTGGATCAGCGGCGGCGTGCTTCTACTTTTAGGACTGCGGCTCGTAACTCTACGGCTTGCAGTGCATGCTTCTGGCAAGGCATTAGACGTCTGCTTTTTTCTCATTGGCATGATGCTGCTTTGCGAACTTGCGCGGGAGCATGGCGTATTCGACTGGCTGTCGACAATCGCAGTACGACGCGCGGACGGATCCTGCCTGCGGCTGTTTACTCTGGTATACGCGGTGGGCACAGTGGTGACGGTATTCTTGTCAAATGATGCTACCGCCGTAGTTCTAACCCCCGCGATACTGACCGCCGTTCGGAAGGCAAAAATCCAACCGCTACCTTATCTATTCGTTTGCGCCTTCATCGCGAACGCCGCCTCATTTCTCTTGCCCATTTCAAATCCGGCAAATTTGGTTGTCTTCCACGATGGAATGCCCCCGTTGGGTAAGTGGCTGCTCGCATTTGGAGTTCCTTCCTTGTTATCCATTGGCACAACTTTCGTAGTACTGCGCTGGGTCTATCGCCGCGAACTTTGCGAACGGATTAACCATCACATCGAACCGCGAAACCTGAGCGGAAACGGCAAACTCGTGCTCGGCAGCGCCGGGCTCATGATTGTGGTTTTGCTCACCGCCTCGTCTTTGGGCAAAGACCTGGGCTTGCCCACATGTCTATCCGCTTTGGCTATCACGGCGATTGTCTGCATCAAGGAGCGAAGTAATCCGCTGGTTCTGGCTCGCGCAATCAGCTGGGAAACCTTGCTGCTCGTTGCCGGCCTATTCGTAATGGTCGATGCCATCGAGAGTATTGGTGCGATGCAGTACACGAAAGAATGGCTTGACTGGGTGCAGCATCTCAGCCTTGCAACCGGAAGTTTGATTGCCGGCTTCGCAGTCGGAATCGCCAACAACCTGGTGAACAATCTTCCCCTTGGCCTCATCGTGGGCAGCACCCTTCACGCGGCGCAAGCGAAGTGGACGATGGCCGAAGCGGTTCTCATCGGGGTCGATCTCGGACCGAATCTTTCGATCACGGGATCTCTGGCAACCATTCTGTGGCTGATCGCCTTGCGCAAAGAAAATCTTAATGTCAGTTTCTGGGACTTCCTGAAGGTGGGTGCGATTGCCATGCCACTCGCACTGCTCGCAGCACTGGGCGGCGCAATTTTAATGCAGCTGTGTTTTACAACTTTGTAAGTTTCGCTGTTGGCCCGTCCAGGGCTTCTCAGTTAATGTCTAATGTCTAGTACTTCCATGGACTATGTAGTATACTCCGTAGGGTTCGGCCGAAATACCACTTTTGGGTGACCAGCAACGGCTGCGGAGAGGTCCTGCGATCATTTCCACTCAGAAAACCTGGTTCGTATTCTGGACCTTGGCGACCATGGTCTTTTCGCGCCGGTTCCGTCTGTTCTCGTCCGATACTCGGAGAAGAGTAGCACCGCCAGCATCTTCCCCTTGGTCGTCCGAGGCCGCAAGGGTGGGTAAACCATCCATGGTTGTGCTCTTGCTCTGGCTGGCAACATCAGTTTCCGGATGGGCACAGGGCAGCCCCACCACCATCCGTGTCGGCGCATTCCCCAACATCACCCACGCCCAAGCGATGGTAGGCAAAGCCAACGGCTGGTTCGACAAAGCCATGGGCTCGCAGGTCAAGATTCAGTGGACCAGTTTCAACGCCGGGCCTTCCGCTATTGAGGCCCTGTTCGCGGGCGCGATTGACATAACCTACGTCGGCCCCAATCCCGCGATCAATGGCTACGTCCGTTCTAACGGCGAAGCCCTTCGCGTGGTGGCAGGCGCAGCCAGCGGTGGCGCTTCCCTGGTTGTGCGTAATGATTCAGGTATCAGCAGGCCCCAGGATTTTCACGGCAAGCGCGTGGCCTCACCGCAATTCGGCAATACGCAGGACGTCGCCCTGCGCAATTGGCTCAAGAAGAACGGCATGAAGACCACCGACAAAGGTGGCGACGTGCAGATCGTCCCCATGGCCAATCCCGATCAGTTGACCCTCTTTCTCAAAAAAGAGCTGGACGCGGCGTGGGCTCCGGAACCCTGGGCCACGCGCCTCATTCACGAAGGCAATGGCCGCCTCCTGGTCGACGAGCGCACTCTGTGGCCCGATGGCCAATTCGTTATCGGCCTGCTCGTCGTAAATACCAAGTTCCTCAAGGCTCATCCCGACCTGGTCAAGAACTGGATCCGCGCACATGTGGATCTCACCGACTGGATCAACGGCCATCAACCTGAAGCCAAGAAACTTCTGAACCAGCAGATTCAAGCTGAAACCGGCAAAGCCCTTCCTCCTGTCGTTCTCGACGAAGCATTCTCCCGCATGCAGGTCACTTTTGACCCGCTGCATCGCGCATTGACCACTGCCGCACAGCAAGCCTTTGATGATGGATTTCTCGGCCGGCAAATGCCGGATCTTTCGCACCTCTACGATCTCACGCTCCTCAATCAGGTTCTCGCAGAAAAGGGACGAAAGGCTATCCCATGAGCGCCAACGTACAGAAGTTTCCCACTCAGTTTCCGAGCCCCAGAGATAGTCGCCTCCCAGCTCGCACCGGCGATCCTTCCTGCAAAGAGGGGCCAGTCCCCGTCGACCGTGCCGTACGCGCGGTGGAAACAGGGATTTGCAAAGTCGGCCTCAGCGAGATTTGCCTCAGTTATCGCACGCAGACGGGAGAGCGCCTGCTCGCTCTCGACCACATCAATCTTCAAGTGCATACCGGCGAGTTCGTCTGCATCGTCGGACCCTCGGGTTGCGGCAAATCCACTTTGCTGCATCTGATCGCGGGCCTGCAGCAGCAGAGCTACGGGCAGATCCTGATCGACGGCAAGCCGGTGCAGGGACCGGGGACAGACCGCATCCTGATCTTCCAGGAGCATGGACTGTTTCCGTGGCTTACGGTTGGCCAGAATGTCGAATTCGGGATGAAGATGAAAGGTGTCTCAACTGCCGAGCGAAAAGAAAAGACCCGCTATCATCTTCGCCTTGTACATCTGGCAAAGTTTGAGAACAGTTACATCCACCAGCTTTCCGGCGGCATGCGCCAGCGAGTCGCAATCGCGCGCGCGTTGGCTACCGAACCCGACGTCCTCCTGATGGACGAGCCCTTCGCCGCGCTTGACGCTCAAACCCGCGACCTGCTGCATGACGAGTTGGAGCGCATATGGAACGAAACGGGCCGCACCATCATCTTCGTCACTCACAATGTGCGGGAAGCGATTCGCCTCGGCGATCGAGTGGTGCTTCTTACGTTTCGTCCGGGCCGCGTGAAAAGCGAATTTCCCGTAGAGTTGCCGCGCCCGCGTCAACTCGAAGATCCCACCGTCGCCCGCGCCGCCGGCGAAATCCTGGCCGAGTTGCGCGAGGAGATTAACCGCTCGCTCGAAGCCGAATACAACGAAGGCGTTAAACCGCGTATCGAACCAGGAGTCGACGGCGGAGTACAAGTATGAAACGCGCTGCCCGTTACATCATCTTTTATACGGCGCTCTTCGGCCTGTGGGCTTTGCTCGCCGAGCTGAAAATCTGGCCGCCATATCTCTTCCCCACGCCCTGGGGCGTCGGCCAGGCGCTCTATGCTGGATTTCAGGATCACAGTTACCTGATCGCGATCCGGGTCAGTATGCAGCGCGTCCTGATCGGCTACACCATTTCCGTCGTGCTCGGCATGATTCTCGGCCTCGGAGTCGCAAGTAATCGATTCCTCGAAGACACCATGGGCGGATTGCTCGTGAGTTTGCAGAGCCTGCCCAGCATCTGCTGGTGGCCTCTTGCCCTGCTCTGGTTCGGCCTCAATCAGAATGCCATTCTCTTTGTCGTAATCATGGGCTCATTGTTGTCCGTGACTCTGGCCATGGAAGATGGCCGCAAGCAGATGCCCAAGATCTTTAGCCAGGCTGGACGGAACCTCGGCGCCAAAGGTTTCAAGCTATTCTGGTACGTACTGTTGCCGGCCAGTCTCCCCTTCATTGTCTCTGGCCTCAAGCAGGGCTGGGCTTTCGCCTGGCGCTCCTTGATCACGGCTGAGATGCTTTACTTGAGTCTCGGCCTCGGCCAGGTGCTGATGATGGGTCGTGACCTGAATGACATGAGCGCGGTCATCGCGGTCATGATCCTGATCATCGCTATCGGATACGTTGTGGATGGAGTCGTGTTCAAGGGAATGGAGCGTCATTTGCAGAACAAGTGGGGACTGACGTCTGCTACGTAGAACGCTCGAATCAGATCATGCGCCGCAGCGACAAAGCGTCCCAGTTGCGAATACAATCTCAATGAAATGAACAAGAAGCCGGTGGAGCTGACCACTTCAACCGGCTATCACGGCGCTGACAAAGACAAAGTCGAGTACTACTTCGGCAATCTGGATGAGCGTCGCGTGGTCTGGTCGATGGGCCGCGACTTAATCATGCAGCCTCCGCAAGATGATGGGCCGGTGAACTCGTTGCTCCGAAGAGCGTGATGCAGAATTCTTAATCTAGCCAGGAGGTCATCTTATGCTGTGGAAGACTGATCCGACTTTCTATCCATCTCCTAAGCTCGCCATGCAAGCACCAGTAGAGAAGTTGGCATACGTGGCTGCTTTGAATGCGAATGGTGGCAATCATCCTGATGCACTGGTCGTCGTCGATGTAGACCGCGAGTCGGATAAATATGGTCAGATCGTGGGCCGTGTCGAGATGCCGAACGTGGGAGATGAACTTCATCATTTTGGCTGGAACGCCTGCAGTTCGGCCTTGTGCCCCTACGCACCACATCCTCATGTGGAACGGCGGTATCTGATTGTTCCCGGATTGCGTTCGTCGCGCATCCACGTAATCGACACCAAGGACAATCCGAAGCAGCCGAAGATTATAAAAGTGATCGAGCCCAAGGACGTCGAGGAGAGAACCGGCTACAGCCGACCTCACACCATTCACTGCGGGCCCGACGGCATCTACCTGAGCGCTCTGGGATCGCCCAGCGGCGATGGTCCCGGGGGAATCTTCTCGTTGGATCACGATAACTTTGAGCCTCTCGGCCGATGGGAGGTCGATCGTGGTCCGCAATACTTTGGCTACGATTTCGCGTGGCACCTGGGCTACGACATTGCTGTGACGAGCGAGTGGGGCACACCAAACATGGTTGAAAACGGAGTGAATCCCGAACTGTTGTTGGGCGGCAAGTACGGGCACAGCCTGCATATATGGGATCTCCGCAAACGCCGCCATCTTCAAACTTTGGACGTGGGTGCGGAACAGCAGATGGTTCTTGAGCTGCGCGCAGCGCACGATCCGACGAAGGCTTACGGCTTTGTCGGCGTGGTTGTATCGCTGAAGGATCTTTCGAGCTCGATCTGGTTATGGCATCGCCCGAAAGGAAGCAACGGAGGATCCAACGGGAAATTTGAGATAAAGAAAGTCATCGAGATCCCCGCCGAACCAGCCGATCCGAGCCAACTGCCTCCGCTGTTGCAGGGCTTCAAAGCTGTGCCGCCGCTGCTTACGGACATCAATCTCTCCGTCGACGATCGCTTCCTTTACGCTTCCTGCTGGGGCACGGGAGAGATGCGCCAGTACGATGTCTCCGATCCGTTTAATCCCAAGCTGATCGGCTCGGTCCACGTTGGTGGCATCGTGCGTCGCGCCTCTCATCCTGCCCGGCCGGGCGAGCCGTTGAACGGCGGACCGCAAATGGTGGAAATCAGCCGCGACGGACGCCGCGTTTATTTCACCAACTCGTTGTACGCCGCATGGGATAAGCAGTTCTATCCCGAGGGCATCCGCGGCTGGATGGTGAAGCTCGATGTTGCGCAGGATGGCGGCATTCAACTCGATCGCAGCTTATTTACCGAGTTCGGCGATCTCCGCCCGCATCAGGTAAAGCTGCAGGGTGGCGACGCCTCGTCAGACTTCTACTGCTATCCGTGAGTTACGGCAGACTGAGTACAACTGACTGAGTTACAACTGACAATGAATCACAACTGGCCGTGGGTTGCCCTGGCACTTCTCGGGGCATACCACGGTCTGAATCCAGCCATGGGCTGGCTTTTTGCGCTGGCCATTGGCCTGCAGGAAAAGCGCCGGTCGGCGGTCATTGGCGCGCTGCTCCCGATTGCTCTCGGACACGCGGCCGCTATCACGGTGGCACTTCTCATCCTACGTTTCGTTCAACATTTCCTTCCCATGAATATTCTGAAGTGGGGAGTTGCGTTATTTCTTTTCACGCTTGGTATCTATCGCCTCTTTCGCGCGAGCCATCCGCGTGGCGCTGGTATGAGAGTCGGACGTAGGGATCTCTTCGTTTGGTCCTTCCTGATGGCATCTGCCCACGGCGCGGGTTTGATGCTTCTGCCGGTTCTGATGGCGCAACCAATGTCCGGGATGACGCACAGCATGGCGGGAACACACGCGATGCCCTCTTCGTTGAGCGCATCGGCAATTGCATTCGCAGTGCTGATTCACACGACAAGCATGTTGGTCGTGGCTGGAATCCTCGCGATAGTGTTTTTCGAAACCTACGAAAAAGTAGGCTTACGGCTACTGCGGCACACGTGGCTCAATTTCGACCTGCTGTGGGCGATCGCCCTGCTGGTGGCAGGATGCATGGTCCTTTTCTTCTGACTTTGTCCGACCTGCGGAACGACCAAAACTGAATGCAGACGTTGCCTTTGTCGCGCGCGTTTGCCCGTTACTGACCGACAGTCCGGCGTTGAGGTAGCGGCTGAAGTCACTACCGTCAGCCAAACGTTCGCAATGTGCGCGGCGCATGATACGATTCCCCGGTGGGCGATTCCGCTTGCGTTCCGGTTTCTGCTTCGGCCGTCTCCGCCAGCACGGCTGCTACGCGGCACTCTGTCCTGGTCCGCGTCACTCACTGGATCACTACCTTGTGTTTTCTCGCCCTGCTCGTCACTGGAGGGGAAATTGTCATTTCTCATCCACGCTTCTATTGGGGTGAAACTGGCAACGATTTAACCCAACCGTTGTTCAAACTTCCGATACCTGCTTCAAGGAAGTTGGTGCCGACCGGCTACGGGTACGTGCTCCCGGACCAGAATGGCTGGAGCCGCTATCTCCACTTTCAAGCCGCATGGGTAGTGATATTCACCGGATTACTCTACTTACTTTCGGGCTTGTTTACGAGGCATTTCCTGAAAGACTTGCTTCCTCGAAGGGCCGATCTTTCGTGGCGGGAATTCTTGAACGCGATCGCGAAACATTTGCGCTTCGAGCGGCCGGATGAAACAGAGGCCTGGTCGTATAACCTGCTCCAGCGGATCGCCTATTTGTTCGTGATCTTTATTCTGTTTCCCTTAGTAATATGGACGGGGCTGGCGATGTCTCCCGCCTTCGTTTCCGCGTTTCCGGCGACCGTCAACCTGTTGGGCGGCCAGCAATCCGCACGCACGCTTCACTTCTTCGTCTCGCTGGCACTTGTGCTTTTTCTACTAGTCCACATCTTGATGGTTTGGCTCGCCGGATTCAGAAGCCGCATGCGCGCGATGATCACGGGCCGCGCCGCCGCAAACCTGGAGCGCACATGAGCGAACCTTCCCGCGTCGAACTGTCAAGCCGCAAACTGTCGCGCCGAAAATTGATTACAACGGGTCTCGCGGCCACGGCAGGGGTCTCAGCGATAGGCGTGGCCGCCCGACTGGCGCAAAAGTATGGACTGGTGCCGCCCGATCACGGAGGCATCTACGGCCTGGGCGAAACGCTGACCTATGCTTCTCAGCGGCTGCTGACCAGACACTCTCTAGCGCGTGAATTCTCGAGGAGCCAGATTTCGAAGCCTCCGTTCCCGAATGAAATGGCGCCTCCGAGTGATGCGTTCAAACGCCTACAGAGCGGCGGTTTCGCGGGCTGGCGGCTCACTGTCAACGGCATGGTCTCGAAGCCCTCTTCGTTTTCGCTGGATCAGCTGAAGAGCTATCCATCGCGCAGCCAGATCACGATGATTCAGTGTGAAGAGGGTTGGTCGTATATCGCCGAATGGAACGGCGTGCCTCTCTCCCACGTCCTCGACGCCGTGCAGGTCCACCCGCAGGCGAGATACGTTGTGTATTTCTCGATCGAGCCCGACTGGTGGGAAAGCATCGATATGGCCGACGCGATGCATCCACAGACTTTTCTCACCTACGGTATGAACGGCGATGAACTGCCGGTGGGCAACGGCGGGCCCCTGCGCCTGCGGGTGCCACGCCAGCTCGGCTACAAGAACGTGAAGTTCCTTACCCACTTGACGGTCACCGACAATCTGAAGAGTTTTGGCAAGGGACTGGGCTCCGCCTCTCCGGAATCAGGCTATGCCTGGTACGCTGGCATCTGATCCACGTTTCAGGCGAGTGCCATGTACCTGTCTCGAATGTTTGCCATGGATTTCTCGCGTGGGAATGAAGGCATTCCGCCTAAATCGTCAGCCAGCCTGAACGACAATGCGCTGCTCTCGACTGAGCCCGCAGCGGAAACGATCAGAAGGCGAAACGACCACCGATTACCGGGGCACAGTTGTTGTTGCTGTAATAGGGGACGCCGGGGCCATGAGGAATGGCGATGGCCAGACCGCCGCTCACGTAAGAATACGCAATTCCAGCAAAACCGTCGAAGCGCTTGGTGAAGTGATGGTCCACATAGAACGATCCCTCATTCAGGTTGCCTGCGCACGAACTGCGGAAACCGGCTGAGACCGAGCAGGCCGGCGGAATACGGAAGTCATTCTGCCGCTGTTGATACCAGGCGACAGTGAAGTCGGTCTTGCTGCGGTAGGTGTACTTCGCGCCCGTCCACCAGATGTTCAGCAACTTTTCAGAATCAAGATTGTCGTCTTCCACCCCGCTCATGAAATAGCCGCCCTGGTCCGTGGCGCCTACGCCCAACGGGTTCGACGGGTTATTCTGCCAGATGTATTCATAGCCGGCAAAAAATTTGATCGGGTCCCACACATACTTGGCAGCAACCATGACTGCGCGGTTGTCGGTCACGATGCCATATACGGTGTTGTTTGGGTCGATCAGATTGACCCCAGTGATGGGGTTTGTATTAATGCTGTCGGTGGTGGATTGATATGGCTGCGTCGGACTCTGAGGCCCCAGCAGGGGGTTCAATAC
>JBAVUV010001024.1:0-5453 GCA_049696955.1 Candidatus Sulfotelmatobacter sp.
CGTGGGGACCCTACCGCGATCACGATCGCTTCGCAGGATGGCGATCTCACGCGTACCGTTCAGCGGGAATTCAGCAACGCCAGCTTTCGCGTCTATACCAACGACGATCCGATCGGAGTGGAACTTGGCGGCGCTTTGAAGAACATAATCGCCATCGCTGCCGGCGTGAGCGCCGGGCTTGGCCTCGGCCATAATTCCGTGGCGGCTCTCATCACTCGCGGATTGGCCGAGATGACGCGTCTAGTGGTGGCCTGCGGCGGGAAAGCGGAAACCATGGCGGGGCTCGCGGGCCTCGGCGATCTGGTGCTGACTTGCACGGGCGGTCTCTCCCGCAATCGCAGCGTAGGCGTCGAACTTGGGCGAGGACGCAAGTTGCCGGAGATTCTTGCCGGCATGCATGGCACCGTTGCGGAAGGAATTTTCACCACATCGGCCGCCGTAGGATTGGCGCGCGCCCACGGCGTCGAGATGCCCATCACCGAACAGATGTACGCAATCCTGCACGAAGGCAAGGCTCCGCGCGATGCAATTTATGAACTGATGACGCGCAGCGGCAAGAGCGAAGCACTCAGAGCCTAGAACTGGCCCGTTGACGTTTTCTTGCCAAACCCGCGCTGAGCGCCCTTTTCCGCTGAAACTTTGGTAATGCTGGATCCAGCGGTTTACCTCCGCCAAGCATCCGAACCACATTAAAATTCTATAGATACAAGTGAAAATCGCCGCCACTTCGATCGACGGCGCTTCCGAATCTGGTCAGGGGAGCGACTCGTCTTCCAAAGCGCCCATCCCGGCGCGCATTCCTATTCTGTACGTAATTCTCGGAGTACTGCTGGTGATCAGCATCGTCCCCATGTACTTTTATTCTGCACAAGTGGAGGCGATCAACCGCGACCGGCTGAAGACCAATGAGATGTTGCTGCAAAATACGGTGACGCGGTCTTTGGCGGACGATCTCTCGCAACACGAGCGATCGCTGCGAATGATGCTGGCGAATCTTTCCTCCGCAATTCAAGTGGCAAGCGGTGGCGACATCGGCAGCAAGAACATTGAAGCGCCGGAGCTGCGCGCGCTCCTGGAACACTTTGTTTCTTCCTCCGATGAACTTGCCTACGCGACATTGCTGAACTCAGACGCCAAGGGAATCTCCGCCGGCCGGATCGCGCCAGATGCCTTCCTGCAACGGGAGTTGCAGCATGCCTACGACGCCGCCCGTGACGGCCGCGCCTACAACGGACAGGCGCTGCAGGTAGAAGATGGCAAGACTTCGCGGACCGTAGTTCTGGTAAGCAGTCCAGTAAGTTACGGGGGACACTTTCTAGGCATGGTGGGCGCGGTCGTGGACTTGCAGTTCCTGATTCGCCGCCTCCATGAAGTAAGCGGCGGCGGACTCATTCCGTATGTCGTGGACGCGCAGGGCCGCCTGGTGGCTGCCGGGACACCGCAATACGTGACCGGACAGGATATGAAGAGTCTTGAGATTGTCCGCAACTTCGTGGACGAGGGCAACAAAGCGCAGTTGGCTGCGACCAAGGAGTTTGCAGTGCGGGAAGGTGAAGACAACGTCGAGATGCTGGGCACCTACAGCCCGGTCACTGCGCTCGATTGGGCGGTGGTGGTACAGAAGCCACAGCGCGAGGCTTACCGTGGAGTCTACGAAATGCAGCACACGGCACGCCTGCTGGCGTTACTGGCTGTGCTCCTCAGCATTGGCGTGAGCATTTTTGCGGCTCGGAGAATTACGAATCCTCTGCAGATCCTTACCCAGTCCAGCCGCGCTCTGGCGCGAGGCGACTTTTCGCAGCGCGTTCATTTGTGGAGCCGCACCGAAATCGGGGAATTAGCCGAGACTTTCAACACCATGTCTCAGGATCTTGAGCACTTCGTTGAAGACCTGAAACGGGCGGCGGAAGAGAATCGTGCGCTGTTTCTGGGTTCGATCCAAATGCTGGCGGGCGCGGTCGACGAAAAGGATCCCTACACCCGTGGCCACTCCGATCGCGTCACGCGCTACTCGCTAATGATTGGCAAGGAAATGAATCTGGATGCAACGTTTATGGAGACTCTGCGAATTTCCGCGCAGCTCCACGACGTAGGCAAAATCGGCATCGAAGATCGCATTCTGAAAAAGCCCGGCGCGCTCACCGCAGAAGAGTTTGAGGTCATGAAGACCCATACTACGAAGGGCGCCAACATCTTACGCCCTGTAACTCAGCTGGCGGATATGCTTCCTGGCATTGAACTTCACCACGAGGCTCTGGACGGCCGGGGCTATCCTTATGGCCTCACCGGAGAGCAGATTCCGTTGCTGGCGCGGGTGATTGCAGTCGCCGACACATTTGATGCGTTGACTACAAATCGTCCTTACCAGCATGCGCATACTCCGGAGGAGGCCCTGAAAATCATTCAGAACCTCGCCGGTAAAAGGCTTGATCCCGAGCCGGTAGCGGCGCTGATGGCGGTTTACGGACGAGGCGAGATTCGCATACAGCGGATCGCGATTAAAAGATCGATTGCTCCGGATGCAGCTGGGGTCATTCCGCCCGCTGCGACGGGTCCGGCTCTTTCTTCCGCGGAAGTTGTCAACCTGGAAAGAACTCCAGTCTAACCACCCTCATCCTATTGCTGATGAGCGCCAGCCAAGCTGCGTCTGGCCGCTATAATCAAATCTTAGGCTTTCTCATGATTCAAACTTTATTCGGCAGTACGGAAGAAAAGAAAACCGGACTTTTCGAGCGCATGAAGCAGGCGGTCACGCGGACGCGTGAAAACCTCGCGGAGCGCATTGAAGAAGTAGTTTCGATCGGCAAAGAAATCGACCGCAACACGCTCAACGATCTTGAGGCAACTCTGATCGGCGCCGACCTGGGCAGCACAACAACCCAGGAAGTTCTCGGGAAGTTGCGCGATAAAGCCGATCGCAAGCAAATCAAGGATGTTCAGGAACTCAAACGCCTTCTTAAAGAGGAATTGCTGGCCATTTTGAACGCGGCCAATACACGGCCCGTCGAACGCGTTGAAGGCACGCCGGAAGTGATTCTCGTGGTCGGAGTAAATGGCACCGGCAAAACGACCACTATCGGTAAGCTCTCGCAGGTATTTCGGTCGCAGGGAAAGAATGTGCTGATGTGCGCGGCGGATACATTTCGCGCTGCGGCGATCGACCAACTGGAAATTTGGGGGCAGCGGACCGGGACGGAAGTGATCAAAACCAAACCCGGCGGCGATCCCGCGGCAGTGCTGTTCGACGCACTGCAGGCCGCGACGGCGCGAAAGATGGATTACGTGATCGTCGACACTGCCGGGCGCCTTCACACCAAGACGAGTCTTATGTCCGAACTGGAGAAGATGCGTCGCACAGCGCAGCGTATTATTCCCGGGGCTCCGCACGAGACGCTGCTGGTGATGGACGCGACCACCGGTCAAAATGGCTTGCAGCAGGCGCGGCTGTTCACGCAATCGGCGGGAGTTACTGGTATCGTGCTTACCAAGCTCGATGGTACGGCGAAAGGTGGAGTGGTCGTGGCTATTTCGCGCGAGTTGGGACTTCCCGTAAGATTCGTTGGTGTGGGCGAAAAGGTCGGTGATCTGCTGCCGTTCGATCCAAAAGAATTTGTGGACTCGTTGTTCGAGTAAGGTTCGAGCGAAACGTCTGTCCCGATTCATACCCGTCAAAGATGACTGATCGTGCAACTGACGAGCAGTTTCTGCACCGCGCTCTCGATGGGGCGCGTCGCGGCATCGGCTTGGCTTCGCCTGGTCCCTGCGTCGGCGCGATAATCGTAAGTTCCAGCGGGGGTATTGCAGGCACTGGCTTCTACACTTACGACGGCGTGAAACATGCGGAAGTGCTAGCTCTTGCGCAAGCCGGAGAGAGTGCTCGCGGCGGGACGCTCTATATCAACCTCGAGCCTCACTGCCATCAGGGCCGTACTCCGCCGTGCACCGACGCTCTGATCGCGGCTGGAATTCGTCGCGTGGTTGCATGCATGCCTGATCCCAATCCCAAAGTGAGCGGGAAAGGTTTCGAGAAATTGCGCGCAGCAGGCATTCCTGTCGAAGTCGGCCTGCTCGAGACGGAGGCACGACATCTTAACGAAGCTTTTGCCCGCTACATTCGTTGCGGCATTCCGCTGGTCACACTAAAATCTGCAATGACGCTCGACGGCAAGATCGCTCCGCCGCCCGCATCCGAATTAAGCCGCGAAGCGGGCGTTCCGCCTGGAGGATGGATCACTGGAGAGACTGCACGCGCCCACGTGCAGGAACAGCGCCACCAGAGCGATGCCATCCTGGTAGGGATTGGCACAATCGTGGCTGACGATCCGTTGCTTACCGATCGCAGCGGACATCCACGGCGGCGCCCGCTTTTGCGTGTGATTCTCGATTCGCACTTGCGACTGCCTCTAAAATCACGGCTTGTGCGGAGCGTGATGAATAGCGAAACATCCAAGAACGATGTTCTGGTTTTCTGTTGCCACGCCGAAGAAGAGAAAAAGAAAGAACTCGAAGGCCGTGGCATCCGGGTTGAACCACTTTCACAGCTCTCGTCCGATGGCCGCATCGATATGCATGCTGTCTTGCGACGCCTGGGAGAACTTGAGATTACGAGTCTGATGATCGAAGGCGGGTCAAGCGTTAACGCCGCCGCGCTTGCCGCCGGCGTCGTCGACAAACTTTTTCTGTACTACGCGCCGAAGATTCTAGCGCTGGACGGGTCAATTCCATTTGCTTCCGGAACGGCATTGGGGGGCGTATTTCCTAGCCAGATAAAACATCTTACGCTGCACCGCTTCGGAGAAGACTTCGCAGTGGGAGGATATTTGCGCGATCCGTACGGCGATTGAACTGTATTCTTTGGGACGGAAACCAGATCGAAGACCAGCAATTCCCCGCAATGGGGTTTATGATATTGGTTTCTTAATCGAGGTCCATATGTTTACCGGCATCATCGAAGAAGTAGGAAGCGTCTCGGGGATCGAGCAACGGGGAGAGAACCGCCGCATCACGGTAGCGGCCAAGCACGCGCCGAAGGAATTGAAGCCTGGCGACAGCATCGCGGTCAGTGGCGTTTGCCTTACGGCGCTCGATATTAAACCAGGTTCGTTCTCTGCCGATCTTGCTCCGGAGACCTGGGCGCGCACTTCGTTTTCGCGCATACATGAAGGAGCACTCGTCAACCTGGAACTCCCCATGAAGGCCGACGGACGATTCGGCGGACACATTGTGCAAGGCCACGTGGATGGCGTCGGCAAGGTGATCGAACTCGAACGCATCGCTGATTCGGAAAATTGGTGGCTTCATATCGAACTGCCCAGTGAGATTGAGAAGTACACCGTCTCTAAGGGATCGATTTCGATCGAGGGCATCAGCCTTACCGTGGCAAAACTCGAAGGCCGAAGGTGCACTATCGCGATCATTCCGCACACAGTCGAGATGACCAATCTCCACTCGCT
>JBAVUV010001025.1:0-3498 GCA_049696955.1 Candidatus Sulfotelmatobacter sp.
GCATCTAATTCTGCTAACATGCGGTCTATGTCGTCCATTACGAACGAGCTTGAATCCAAGAGCGTGTTGCTGCAGGCTCGGCTGAGTGAACTTGGACGCGTCCTCGTCGCCTACTCCGGCGGCATCGATTCAGCCTATTTGGCTTGGGTTACCCATCAGGTGCTGGGAAGCAACATGCTGGCGGTCATCGCCGACTCTCCCAGTCTGGCGCGCACGCAACTCGACGATGCAGTAGCCTTTGCCACGGAGCAAGGCATTCCGCTGGAAGTGGTCGCGACCGCAGAGCTGGGTCGCCCGGAATATGTGCGCAACGATTCTCAGCGCTGTTTCTTCTGCAAAGATGAGCTTTTCACCCTGATGGAGGATCTGCGCCAGGCTCACGGCTTTGACGCCATCGCGTACGGCGTCAACGTGAACGACCAGGGCGACTTCCGCCCCGGGCAGAAGGCTGCGGCCAATCATCACGTGATTGCTCCATTGCTCGATGCCGGCCTTTCCAAAGATGAAATTCGCGCGTTGGCTCAGAAAGCCGGCTTGCGCGTCTGGAATAAGCCGGCTTCCGCTTGCCTCTCATCCCGCATTGAATACGGTCGTCCGGTCACGCGAGAGGCGCTGGCGGTCGTGGAGCAGGGCGAAGACGCGGTTCGCGCCCTGGGTTTCCAACAGTTCCGCGTCCGGCATCATGGGGATATTGTTCGCATCGAAATCGCGCGCGAGGAGTTGGCGCGAGCGCTCGATCCTGCAATGGCGGTGCAGTTCACAGCCATTTTCAAAAGCTTGGGCTTCAAGTTTGTTACCCTCGATTTGGAAGGCTTCCGCTCCGGATCGATGAACGCTTTGCTGCCTGCGGAGGATTTGCTCCGGCGCACGGGTTGAGAAAATTTCGCACTCCGGCAGACCTTCGGCGCACGCATGGATACTATCGATTCCGGCGGCCGGCTTCCCGCGCTGCGCCGGACGCTGTGAGATAATCAACCTTACCTTCCATGTTCAGGCGGTTCTTTGTGATTTTATTGCGACGCTCTTTTCTTCTCCTGCTGGTCGTTTGCTTAGGCTGTGCTGCTCAATCCGTCCCGCCCGAATTAGCCCACAAGATCGAACGGCAGGTCCGTGCCTACTACAAAGTCCCAGCCGAACTCAAAGTGTTGGTCGGGCCCGCATCGCCGAACCCAGACTTCCCCAATTACGACTCCGTGGTGGTTACCATCGACAACGGTGAAAGGAAACAGGACCTCAATTTCCTGCTTTCGAAGGATCATTCTTCGTTAATCCGAATGAATAAATTCGATTTAAACAAGGATCCATACGCGGCAACCATGAGCAAGATCAATATCAACGGGCGGCCTACGCGCGGAGCGAAAGCATCCAAAGTGGTAGTCGTCAACTTCGACGACTTCGAATGTCCGTTCTGCTCGCGCATGCATCAGGAGCTGTTTCCGGAAATTCTTAAGGAGTACGGCGACCGCATCACTTTTATCTACAAAGATTATCCGCTGGTGGAAATTCATCCCTGGGCGACGCACGCTGCCGTGGACGCGAATTGCCTGGCGGCGCAAAACAATGATGCCTACTGGGATTTCGCCGACTACATCCACGCCAACCAGCACGAGGTGAGCAACGAAAAAACTCCGGCGGCGCGTCTGGATGCGCTCGATAAGCTCGCCATGTTGCAGGGCCAGAAGCATAGCCTGGATACGGTGAAGCTGCAGTCTTGTATTAAGGCGCAGGATGATAGTGCGGTGAAGGCATCGATGAAAGAGGCTGAATCGGTTGGGGTGGAAGCGACCCCGACCATGTTCATCAATGGCGAAAAAATCGACGGCGCGGTGCCTCCGAGCGAACTGCGCGCTGCTCTTGATCGCGCCCTGCGGGATGCTAACCTGCCCGTACCGGATCATGCGGCCGGATCGACCCCGCCAGTCGCCAAGTGATTACCGGCCGGGAAGTGGGCATGTTCGTCAAAGTGGATTTAGGAGACCAACTCTTTTGAAAAGAAATATCGGACGCTCGCGGCTGGTCGTGCTGCTATCTGCTGCCGTCGTGCTGGCAGCGATGCTGGGCTGTAAGTCTCAAGTCAGCGGAGACGTGATGGCCACGGTGGATGGCCGCAAAATCTTCCGCTCGGATGTCGACAAGTATTACGACAATCAAATTGCCAGCGCTCAGCAGGCGCCGGCCGGGGAACAGGCCACCATCCTTCGGCTCAACATCCTCCGCCAGCTAATCGACGACGAAATGGTAATGCGCCGGGCAGAAAAGCTCGGCCTCCTGGCCACGGAAGAGGAAGTCGATCGCAAGTTGAACGAGATCAAGTCCCCATATACGCAGGAGGAGTTCGATCAGCGGCTGAAGGAAAAAAAGATTACGCTGGAGGACTTCAAGCGCGACATTCGCCGCTCCATCACGGTCGACAAGGTGATGAACAAAGAGGTGTCCTCGAAGATCAACGTGACTGACCAGGACATCAACGACTACTTTTCCGCGCACAAATCCGAGTTCAACCTCATCGAACCGCAATACCATTTGGCCCAGATATTCGTTACTCCAACGCCGAATCCACAAGTACACAATCAGAATAACAAGGCGCAGAACGAGGCCGACGCGCGCAAGAAAATCCAGATGATTTCCAATCGCCTGGACAGTGGCGACGACTTTGCTACGCTCGCCATGAATTATTCGGAGGATCCGGAAACCTCCGGCAACGGCGGGGATCTGGGAACGGTTCCCGAGTCTTCATTGCGCAATACCGACCCTTTTACTCGCGACGCCGTGATGAAACTGAAACCCGGACAGTACAGCCCGATCATTACGGTGTCGAATCCGGCGACCAAGCAGGCATTGGGCTTTCGCATTGTGAAATTGGTTTCGAAGGAACCGACAGGGCAGCGCGATATATCTGATCCGCGCGTGCAGCAGGCAATTCGATCGCAGCTTCACGACCGGCGCGAGCAGTTACTGAAGGCAGCTTACTACGAGGTGTTGCGCGACTCCGCCAAGGTCGACAACTACTACGCCAAGAAGATTCTGGATAGCAATGGCTTGATGAAGTAAGAAGTTTTTAGCTGGCACATGTCCTGGAACGCAGGCGATGCGATCACTCGACGATGGCGAGGACGTCGCCTGCATTTACCGCCGCGCCCTCAGTCACCAGAATCTTCTGGACCGTTCCCTTCTTCGGCGATTTGATTTCGTTCTGCATTTTCATCGCCTCAACTACAGCCACAGCTGCGCCCAGTTCCACATCGTCTCCCTCT
This sequence comes from Candidatus Sulfotelmatobacter sp., assembly GCA_049696955.1. GTDB lineage: Bacteria > Acidobacteriota > Terriglobia > Terriglobales > Acidobacteriaceae > Sulfotelmatobacter. Next base: position 3,255 of record JBAVUV010001025.1, read on the forward strand.
CGCAAAAGCAGGCGCACCACTTTGCCCGGCATCGGAGCGACTATTTTCTTTGGACCCTGATCATCTGCGGCACGCGTGCGGCCACGCAGAGACCGCGGGTCGCGTACTTCGGCAGCGAACCTCGTACTGCCCACCCACAGATGCAACTCGTTTGCCACCCGTTCCGATTTAATTTCCTAAGCGTAGTTCCCAATGCGAAGAGAGTGAACGTCGGCACGAACGAGAACGGCATCCTCTTCTATTT
>JBAVUV010001026.1:0-6634 GCA_049696955.1 Candidatus Sulfotelmatobacter sp.
TCATTACTGGCCTCCCTGCTTCTCCAACCACGACGGTATCTGCTCCGCACCTGGCATGTGTGGAACCTGCTTACGGAGCGGGTTTAACATCTGCTGTAGTGCCATCATTTTCTGTCGAGCAACCGGAGCGTCACCGGGTTGAGGCAACAACTTCTGTGCGGCTTCCATCTGCTGTTGCGTCATCCGGCTCGATTGTCCGAACGTCTGCAACCGTGGTAACTGCGTAATTGCTTCGTGAGCACCTAACAGAGCGGTTACATAGTCCCGCGTTGCTTGGTTGGCTTTCTCCATGTTGGTTGCATAAAGATTCGCGTTGATTTTAGTCGTATCAATCTTAGTGCCAAATGCACCTAGTTGAACGCCGTCTCCACTCTCCATCAAAGCAGCCGCGACATCGGGTTGCACTTTCCCCATGCGTGATGGGTCATTAGCAACTTGGGCTAGCATGTTGATTTTGTTCTGTACATCGTTAAAGCCTGCAACAGTTGCATTGAGTTTCGCGGGGTCCGCCTTATAATGGGATAACCCTTTTGCGGCTGCATCAGACTTCGACATAACAACGTTGGCACCCATTGACCCATCAGGATTCTGATAGCTAGGGTCAAAGGCAACGGCGTTAAGTTCGGTGTTATCGGGTTGCGGCTTGTTAGAAGCCGCATTATCCTGCAAAGCGATTTTGTTAGCCTGCGTTGCATCGGAGACCGCCTTTGCCTTAGCCGCTGCGCCTTTGATTGCATCGGGACTTGTTTCCGCTGCGACATCAGCGGCCTTTTTGTTCTGTTCGACACTAGCCGCGTGATCGTCCAACGCTTTCAGGTTAGCTTTCAAAATTCCAAGAGTGTTATCCGCTGCCTGTAATTGTGCAGGCTGCCCACCTTTCGCAGCGAGTGCGTCACGCTGTGTTTGCAATGAAGCAATTGCAGAAGGCAGATTGTCATGGTTGATGGGGTGGCCTGCTAGGTCATAACCTTGCTGCGCGTGCGTGAGAATATCCACAAACTTCTGAGGAACGAATTGTGCCCCTTGCGGAAGCGATGGGAGACCGTAAACCGGAGCAAAAGTATTGTACTTTTGCAACAGAGCAGTCTGTGTATCATCGGACTGCTTAGGAATAAGGATGGACTTTCCATCAGCACTTAAATGGGTGCCGGGTGGAATGCTAGCGGACCCGCTGCCTTGCGTTTGCGCCTTGAGGTAATTGACTGCGGCGTCACCAGTGTTAGGAACGGTGTCGTACTGAATCCCGTGAGCCTCATCGTAATCCGATTGGTCATCTTGAAAGCGTTGGTGTGCGTCTTGCTGTGCCTGCGTGCGCAACTGTAACTCTTGATCTTGCGCGTGAAGGGTAGCCGCGCGGACCTGACTGTCGAAGTCCTTAAACTTCACATCCTGTTGCACAGCTTGGGCCGCTTGGCCTGCCCTGGCCCCTTGACCTAACCCACCCGCGAAGCTTGGCCGTCCACCGGCAGGAACACCGGCCATTGCGGTACTACCTACGCTGGCAATTGCCGAAAGGATCGCGCGTAGACGCCCACCGACTTGCGGGGCCTGTGTACCGGAAGTGTCAGCGTCCGTCTGTTGCTCCTGGGAGGGATCATACTGAGGCGTCTGCGGAGCGATAGTTTGGGACAACATCGAAGGAGCTGATGCCCCTTGTGTTGGGTCAATGTCCGGTGTAATTGGTGTGCTGCTCATAAATTGTGTTCCTTTAATTTAGATATGCGGTCTGCAATGGGGTTACGGTTACAGCACCCATTAAAACGCTCTGTGGGATTTTCCTAACAAAGACGCGAATCACTTCACCGTCTTCGTTCTCAAGCAAATCTGCCGGAGCATTCTTCGGCAGTACCACTAACATCTTCGAAATGCCATTCTCTTTTCCAACACGCGCCACCATCGCATCCATTGCGTTTCCCGCTTGAAACGCTTCATCTTTCGTTGCGGTGGGAGAAAGCGCGTAGCCGCTCACGAATAAGCACGTTTCGATTGGAGCAAACACGATGTGTTCACCACGCTCATTGGTCGCAGTTACAACTCTCAGCGATGGGGTTGTGAACTCTGCGGGGTCAAATGTGCAGAATGTGCTCCACTTCATGAAGGCTTTGAACTTTGTGAGCATCCCCCAGGACAATTCACAGTAGCGAAGCACCGTTGCTTTTATGTCTCTCATAACACTTCCTTCACAAATAAAATCCAGATCACAAACAGAATTAGTAACAGCGTCACCATCCGCCTCCGACACTCCCGCCACCGGCTCGCCTGCGAATTTCCTCCAAGGGCATCGAATACAACTCATCCTCTGTCGGCATGGCGGTTGCGGCCTTCAAATCTTCCGCGTAAGTGCGTGAACTCTGCGCGTACTGCTCGTTGAGAACTTTCTGATTCAATTCGAGCAAGCCTTGCGCTTTGCACTTCTCGTACACTTCCTCCATCTGGTTAAGGTTGGGATTCGTGATGCCTAACAATGCAAAGGCGTGTTTCAAGGTCTCAGCGTTGCGCTTGTTATCAACATATTCCGGGTGCAACTGTGCGAAGCCGTCCGCGCAAGCCTGAGAGTGTGCGCGTGCATCGCGCTCTTGGTTTGTCATTGCTTCCGCTGCGATGTAGTCGCGAATCTCCGATGGGGAAAGCGAATTTAGATCGCGCTTCCCATCGGGACCGCTTCGCCGCATAATTTCCAGGCGCTCCGCTTCAAGCATTGCCTCGAACGTGGGATATTCAACTCCGGTCACTTTGCCGTGATACATAAAAGTTCTCCTTGGGTGTTTCAAATATAAGTTGAGCAATAGAGTCCCAACGCATTTACCAACTGTTGCGCCTGAGCACTCGTTAGATACGTTATGACCGGTGTTCCGCTCACCAGAATGATGATGTTCCAGCCGGGAGTCGTTAGTTTCACACCGTTCCAGCTAAAGCCGGTCGGGTTGATGGGGTCGCATCCTTGAAGGTAGATTGTTGACGATGTGTTAATGACACCATCTAACAGGCCTGTAACCAAGCCTAGAGCAATCGCCTGCACAGCCTCTTGTGCTTGAACGAGCGTCAACGGCACTGTGGCACCCGTAACTTCAAAGTTCACACTGCCTAGACCGTCACCGACCGCAACGACGCTGAATGAACCACTTTGGAAAATCATAAAAGCTTTCTCAGATCACCCAGGCAAGCGGCAGGTTCGCACACTTGCGGGTGTCTGGTTTTACTTCTCCCACCAGCGAACGGGGTGATGGTGATACAACCCACTTTGTAGATCATGACTCCACAAATGGGGTTGCGCTTTTCTGACTCGCTATAGTCAAGTCAGCTTCACTAACCAAGGCTATGTGAAGATCGTTCACACAGACCGTAACCACCATCAACCCCTGCGATGGGAAATTGATAAAGTCGGTTGGCGTTAGTTTTTCTTAGAAAAGTTGTCTGTTTTGTACTGTTCCGGTTTGGCCGGATGCGGAACAAACTCTCTTGCGCCACCCTTAGAGGCGTCATTTGTGCCGGTGTCACCGTATGAAACTTTGCGGCTCACGTCCGTACCGTTATCAAAGTTGCCTGTCACTGGATATTCACTCTTTGCCATTGTGTTACTCCTCGAAATTGAATTGAACTTACAAACTTTATGTGAGGGGCACCGTGTGATTGGTGCCCGTTGGTATCAAGCGTCGATAGCCTTCCTACCGCTCACGTGGTGCGTACTTCGGGTCAACGCGTGACGAACTTTTCAGCACCAAACTGTTACTCATGGGTGTTCTTCCTGTTTCAACTTGTGCATCAACTCCCGCATTAATTCCCATTGCAAATCTTCGGGGCCAGGAACGTCCGTAGGCGCTATGAGCGGCACGAAGGGCGCATTGGCCCGTTCTGCGGAGCGGGTTGCTTGCTGTGTAACTTCCGCCCAATGCTTGTTTAAAGCTTCCATTTGTTCTGTGTCCATAATGTGTCTCACACATTAACCAATGATGGGGGAATCGGACGACCTGGGGAAGATCGCCGCGGGGGCAGGGCCGTTTCCTGGGGAGCGCGAGGCCGAAAAATTGAAGCCCGGCTGCCAGGGTCCGTGCCTAGCAACCGGTGTATTGGGTCACCGCGTTAGGGGCCTTGGCAGGCCGTTCCCGGTGCCCAAGGTCGTTTATTCCGTCCGTAGTTAGTATGACGAGCGGGTCCGGCTTTTCAATAGACGGCACAAGCTTTATTTTCGAGGCTTGTGGGGTGAGGTGGAAAGTGTGCGTTTTAGCCATGGCCGCTAGATCACTTTGGTAACGTTCGGGGGCCTGCCCTGGCCTCGAAATACCACAAAAAGCATTCTTTTCTTACACTTAGAGAGGTGTCGAATCGACTCAAGACAACCCACGACGTAAGCCATAAGGTTCCCAGGCCAACCGGCTGAAATCGTGATGGGGTGACGTGGTTACGCCGAGTGGATCGTGCAATGACTATGCAATGAAGGCCACAAGTGCCTGATTGTTAAGCCTCTACAGCGGTACAACGGTTAGAGAAACCGTCACGCCGAAAGGCTTGACATGCAAGACATTACATGTAAGTGGTAAATATAGGTCGAAGACGTAAAACTTGTGCGTTAAATTCGCATTTTGAGAACGTGTGGCAAGACAGATCGGCGACAAGAATACCGGCCCTGTTCTCTACAGTGACCCAGAGGTATCCTAGTATTCTAATCGATGGGGTGTCTGTAAGTTGATAAGAATATATATATTTAACAAGGTAATCTTGGAGTAAGGACCCCATCAAAAAAACACAAGAACACTAGAATACCCATAAAGCACATAAGTGGGGTGATTGTCTTCGGAGGTATTCTTGTCAGCCTCAAATATCGCGCCTCGCGCTCCCATGCCCCCACGGCGCACAGCGTCCGCAGACTGGCAAGAGATTTACCCACCGAAGCGCAACCTCTTGCGCTCACCGGCCTGCGCTGGCCGGGTCAAGGCTTTACCCATCACGATTTACCGCGCGGTGATTGGTCCCTCGCTTGCGTCTCCTTAGTTACAACTCAACCCGCACGAAGCACGGTAACTGGAAGCCAGACAACGGAGCAACGAGCGGCAATTCCAAACTCTCACGATGAGAAGAAGCTATAAGTGTTCCGGGTGCACTTTCCGTCTGACTTATCTACAAAGTCACACACTAAGAAACTTCATAGTTGATGTGTCGCACTTACATTAGAAGATAGGACATAGACAAACTCGGATGACTTACAAGCCTCTCGATACTGAGAGGCTTTCGTGTTTCTACCTCACTGCGATTTATTTTTGTGGGGCTGTTGAAAAGCCGCACTCGCTCGTCATACTAACCCTGGAAGGAAAGAACGACATGACATCAACCGAACCCACCACGCCTAACCCTCTCGCGCTTCCCACGCCCAATCTACCCGCAACCCCATCAACCGACTCTGCGCTGAGGCGGGTTCTCGTTTACTCGATAGAGCAATGGGAGACACCAACCTATAGCGAACTTCCTCCCAATCCATTTCTTCTTTCCGAGTTTGACCACACTCCAATCCAACCACGCACTATGTGTACGTGGGACGAACCTAGTGTCTCTGCGTCATACCTGCACGCACTCCATGTTATCTACTGCGTCCGTGATGTGAAAGTGAAACAGTTGGAAGAGGCACTACGTAAGCACGCGGAAGAGAACGCGCTGCGCTATGAACTCTGGCCCTCCATAACAATGCGTCCGATCTATGAGAAAGCAATTACGGACTTGTTTGACAACGCGGATTATCTCGTTGCGCAGCTAAGAAAGCAGTGCGACCCCAACCATTACGCTGACCCGGCTATACCTGGCAACGATGCACAAACCATGAACGCAAGCACAGCGAAGGTGTTGGGGTTGGTGCCAGAGTTAAATACCCGCTTGCAGGCCGCTCCTGAGTTGACGTGCGAGAGTCTACAGCGCCGATGGGGTGTGACGGTTGTACGAAGCGCGGTGAGTGGTATCAAAGATGCTCGCGTTGCGGTGCTATACGATAACGAACACCGCACCATCGAAAAGCAGCACAACCGGCAACCACTGCGCAAGCTGAAAGGCAGGAAGCACGATGCCGACTAAAGCCGTAGTGTTAACGCGAGAGCAAGAGATTAACGCTTTCGTGATGATGGAGAGCGGTGACACCAAGGCGCGGGAGATGTTTGTCTCTCTCAACCAACCACTCGTTACCTCTATCGCTGCGAAGCATACCGGTAAGGGCCTTACCTGGGAAGAGTTGGTGTCGGCGGGTAATGGGGGCTTGCTGGAAGCCATTAACAAGTTCGACTATAAGCGAGGTTTCAGATTTTCGACTTGCGCAGTGCCATGGATAACAGGCGCAATCAAACGGGCTGTGCGTGAGCACGCCATAGAAGCACGAAGAGATAAAGGAGAGTACACCGAGCAGGAACTTGAAGCCTTGCAGCGCGAAGCTGTACAGCGTGAAGCGGAAGAGGAAGCCGAAAGTGTTGACGATGGTCTAGCGGAGAACTGCGAAGCCGCGAACCACGAGAGTGACGGAGAACAGATAACACCTAAAGAGGCACTCGCTGATGGTCAAGGGTCACACGCAGGCAATGCGTTGGAGGCCCACACTTTCTCAGATGATGCACCTCCAAGCGTCCATGAACATCGAGACACACGCGCAGGTATGTTAGAG
>JBAVUV010001027.1:0-1961 GCA_049696955.1 Candidatus Sulfotelmatobacter sp.
TGGAGTCTCGCAAGTGAAACCTTACCCTTTGGTTTCCAGCTGCAAGCCTCCAGTGGCAGCATCACAGGAATGACGACGCTTGCCGGAACATTTCCGTTCGCCGCGAAGGTGACTGATTCCTCCGGACAGAAGGCAACGCGGTCCTTTACGCTTACGGTTTTTCGGACGCTCTCGATCACTGACGCGGCCCTCGTCGGGGCCGACATTGGAGCTCCCTATGTTGGTTGGCTCACCGCGACCGGGGGCACTCTGCCGTATCAGTGGAGTCTGGTAAGTGGATCCTTGCCCCCTGGAATTCAGTTGCAGGCATCGGACGGCAGCATCACGGGAGAGACAACGCTCGCAGGGAGTTTTCCTTTCATAGCGAAAGTAACTGACTCTTCGCGTCAGAACGCAACGCGAGCTTTTACTCTCACCGTTTCTCCGACACTTTCGATCACTCAGACCACACTCGCGGAGGCAGACATCGGTACTCCCTATGCCGGATGGCTGACTGCGACCGGCGGTATAGCGCCCTACCAGTGGAATCTCGCAGGTGGAGCTTTACCTTCCGGAATCCAGCTGCAGGCCTTCAACGGCAGCATCACCGGAATGTCGACGCATAGTGGGAACTATCCGTTCACCGCGCAAGTGACCGACTCTTTCGGACAAAATGCAATCCAGGTCTTCACGCTCACCGTTGCTCCAACCCTGTCGATCACCGACACGACACTTGTTGAAGCCGACAACGGAGTTCCCTACGATTCTTGGCTCACTGCGACCGGGGGCATAACGCCTTACGAGTGGAGCCTCGCAAGTGGAACGTTACCCGCAGGAATTCAGCTGAAAGCCTCCAACGGCAGCATCACGGGAATGACGACGATTGCAGGGACGTTTCCTTTCATAGCGAAAGTAACTGACTCTTCGGGTCAGAAAGCAACGCAAGCTTTTACGCTTACGGTTTGTGGCCCCCCTTTTTATGCATGTTCTTCAGTCAGCAGCGCAGTAGTGCAGACCCCAAACACGCCGCCGATTTCCACGCCATCTTCCACGGGAACGACCTGCACCGCGGGCGCGGCGAATGGAAGCGGCAACGGGTGCTACAACAGTATCGGTTATGACACCAGCCTCAATCCATCGGGCGTCGATCCCATGCTTAGGGCCTCCGATGGGACGATGCTGTCCGGACATTCGCCGAGTTCAACGGCGTCTGGTGGCGACAATGACGAAGGATGGAGTTGCACGGGAAGAACAGATACTTCCACGGCGTGCGCGAATGCGACAGTTTACTTCCTGTCGGCAACGTACGGTGGGTGTCCATTCGTGGAGGCAATAAAGATCGTTGGCGGCTTGCCGACCGTGGTGGGACCGTTTCCCTCGTCGTCGAGTTCGGGGGCGCATCCCACGCCGTGCGGGATGTTGAGTTTCAGCAATCAAGATCCCACCGTAGCGTTTGTGGAAGGGGCAAACAGCGGCGACCCCACGATTTATAAAGTCACTTATGCGTGGGATGGAGTGGTGGGCGACTCACCAACCTTAACACAGACCACCCTGTACGACTTCGGAGCGAGTTGCTCCGCGCTGCCCAATGGCGCCAGTTTCAACCAGATCTATAGCGGAGGACTGAGCCACGACATCAACGACAACGTGTTTGCGGTGCCACTATCGAATGTAAAAGGGATCACGTCTGGCACGGATACGATCAGCGTCACCAATGGATCGGTAAATTTCACGGTGAGCGGCAGCGCTGTGCTGGCCACGGATGGTTCCTACGTGAACGCGGTCATTAAGATCAATAGCGTGGCTTACGGGATTGCGTCTGTTACCAGCAACACCACGGGAACCCTTACCGAAGACTATGCCGGGACGACGGGCTCTGGCATTCCTGTGGCCATCCCTTCTGGGCAGGGTACTGGCATCTATATTGCCGCAGTGAAGTTAAGCCCGGCGGCATGCGCACTCTACAACGCCTTCACTGGTAC
>JBAVUV010001028.1:0-7322 GCA_049696955.1 Candidatus Sulfotelmatobacter sp.
AATAGTTTTGCGAACCGGCGGGCGCGAAGATCGACAAGAGATAGTGGTGGTGGGTGGTTTGGCTGAGAGCGTCGAGTTGCTGGCGGAACTCCTGCAGCAACAAAGTGAAATTGTGTTTGTCGGCCGCCGAGGGAAATTCCCAGTCGATATCGATGCCGTCAAATAAATCTGCGGCGGAGATTCCAGGAGCAATGTTGCCGTTGATAAACAGATCGATGCAGGAAGCGGCCAGCTGCGAGCGCAGCGCCGGAGTGCTGGCAGCGTAGGCGAAGCCCGCGGCGTTCGTACTGGATGCGCCGCCCAGAGAAATCATGATCTTCAAATTTGGGTGAAGCTGTTTCAGCTGCTGCAGCGCGGCGAAGTTGCCATATAACGGGCCGGTATAGGGCTGGCCGTTCACGGAAGGAAGATAGGGAGTCTGGTAGTCGGCCCAGGTGTCGGCAAGCTGGCATTGTGCAGTGGGCGCGCCGGTGGTGGGCGCGACGTTGCCGAAAGCATAAATCAGGTGCGAGATGTTGCCGGCGACACCGTTCGCTTGAAGATTGGCGATGTTGTAATTCGCGGCATAAATGCTCCACTCCTCGAAGTAGCCGGCAAGAATTTTGCCTTGATCGCGTCCGGGATCGCGATTATCGGAAGCTTGATTGTCGCGAGCGTGGCTGGGCATGGCAGTGGCGAAGAGCAGAGTGAGAAGTAATCCGGCAGACCAAGCCTGCCAGACCCGCTGAGAGAGGGTGAGTTTCATGGGAGTAATCCTTCCGGCTGAAATTACGAACGACGGGAGTATAGCCCTCTATAGCACATTGCGCAACAAAGCTTTGAATCATAGATTCTGTGCGCTCAATTCCTATTAGTGCTATATAGCTGACTGACCGCCGATGAGGTGCGGAGAATCTCCGCCTCGCTCCGAGCAAGCGGCCAGCTTCACGAAAAATCTACTTGGCGAAGAAGTAGTCGAAGGATTTTACGGCGGTGAATTCGTCATCTTTGATGTCGAAGACGGTGTAAAGCTTGGTGACGTAGAGGACATCTTGCACTTTCTTGCTGAGGTTGAGGAGTTTGAGTTCGCCGCCGGCATTGCGGACAGCAGTGAAGCTGCTGACTAATTCGCCGACGCCGGAGGAATCGATGTAATCGACCTGGGCGAGATTGAGAACGATTTTCTTTTTATCTGCCGCGATGAGGTTGCGGACGGTGTCGCGAAGCTTACCGGTTTCATCGCCGAGGGTGATGCGGCCGTCGAGGTCGACGATGGTCACGTGGCTGATTTCGCGGGTGTGGATCTGCATGGGCTTTGGGGCTTGGGGAAATGGTAGTGGGGACGGGGGCGGCTCGTCAAATGCGGACCTATCCTAAAAGGTCAAAAACTTAAACACGGGGGACACAGGGTTACACAGAGGGGTAGTCGCGGATTTCCTGGATGGGTGAGGTGACGATGGGAGTAGCGTATTCGGGATGACGAAATTCCAGGTGCATGCCGCGGCCTACATATTGGAGCTTGAGCATGGAACCGCCCCAGGTGGAACCCGCAATCGCGACTTGAACAGGGCTGGGGCAAAATTCGGGATGGCCGGAAAGCAACGCCTCGCTTCCGCCGAGAAGAACAGCGGTATAGCAGTGGTGAAGAGTTTGAATTTCCAGGATGGTAGAGGGCGGGAGGTCGTGAAGGAAGACGCCGCCTTCCACTTCAGATTGCACGATGGCGTGGTTGACGTTCTCTGCCAGGTTGGGGTGAGGAATGAACATAAGGGCAAAATGTTCTTAGGAGTGTACTCCAAATTTGCTCAATCGAGGCTGAGCCGTTGAGAAACTTTCGGACATGGTTGAACGTTTGATGTCTGAGAGGCGATTTGGGGTGCTGGAAAAGTGCGATGGACGGCTCGGCCGGTGCCCGTGCGGCCTGGCTTCGCCAAGGCCGGACAGCCGAGGCGGCTGTCTCCACATGAGTCGCCTAGGCAGCTGTCTCCACATGGGTCGCCTCGGCAGCTCGCCCAGCTTAGGGGCACATGGGTTGCCTGGGCAGCTCGCCCAGCTTAGGGGATGGTGGCGATAGAGCCGCGAGGGCCGACTAACAACGCTCCGCCGGTGGGGTACGGGCTGACCGCGTTGAATTGCAGGCCGGACTTTTTGGGTGGGCTGATGCGGGTGGGGTTATTCGGCGGGCGGAAATCGTAGATGGACTTACCGGAGACGATGAAGAGGCGGACATGTGCCTGGTTATCGTCCAGGGATGCCGTTGAGGCGCGCAAGGATCGGCGATCGTAGGCGATGGCCGAGTAATAGGATTGCGGGAAAATTTTGGATAGCGTCCACGTCTTGCCGGCGTCGTTTGTAAACGCGAGGTTGGGGCCGTCCTGCTCCGGATGTTTGTAGTCCCCTCCAGCAATGACTCCGTGGAGCGGATCACGAAAGGTAATCGAAAAGATGCCGGCAGAGTCAGGGCCGTGGAAGATGGGAGTGTCGAAGACCTGCCAGGTGTGGCCGCGATCTGGCGAGTGGAAGACGCGCGCGGCTTTGCCCCCGGTCGCGAACCAGATGTTGGGATCGTTGGGGAGGATCGATAAGCAGGTGTTGCTGGCAGCGAAGGCGCCCTCGCCTTCGAGCGCCGGGGGAAGCTGCGCGGTTGGAATAGGAGTCCACGACTCGCCGTCGGTAGTGATGAGGAGTTGGAATTTCAGTTGGCCGGCTTCGTCGGGGATAGGATCGCCGAGGACGATGCCGTGAGTGTGATCCCAGAAAGCGATGGAATCAAAAAAGGCTTTGGGATTGGTATTCCTGAATTCCAGCTGCCAGTGCTGGCCTGCGTCTGACGTGTGGTAGATGCGGGACTGATCGCCGGGTCCCGAGGACATCAGGAAAGCTTCATCGGCGGAGAAGGCGACCACCCCACGGAAATCGACGGTGGCGGCGTCGGGGACCTGAGCGGAGATCCAGGTGCGGCCGCCGTCGGTAGTTAAAAGGTAAGTGCCGTGAGTTCCGGAAGCCCAGGTGATTTGCTGCGACACGGCGCTGACACCGCGCAGATCTTCGGTGGTATGTGAGGGCTGCGTTTGCCGGGTGAGTTGAGCGGGAACAGCGGTTGCGGCGAGGAGCAGGGCGAAAACGAACGCGAGGTTGGACCTCATGCGCGGAAGTCTAGGATCTCTGGACGCGAAATGCAACGGACGTGAACTGCGGCGCAAAAAATTACTCAGACCCTTGGGCCCGCGAAGGGGCGGGCCTCAGGATAACAGTGTGCGAGCCGGACGCGATCGTCGCTATCTAGCGGTGAAAGGAGCGAACGAGGCGCTCTTCCCGAAATAGATACGAAGCGTGCATTTGTCGCCTACGTGAGCAAAGGCTACCTCCAGGTCATTCGAGGCCGTGCCGACCTGGTCCGTTTCTATGGGTGCGCGAGCAATATCTTGTTTCTCATCGTAGGCAGAACCGGGAGTTACATTCTTGTTGACGGCGAGAGTCCACTTCTCTTTCGAAGGAATGGGATACACGGTGTAGGCGCCAACCGGGATATTCGAGCCTCCGAAAGTGAGTGGCGCTTCCGTGAATAAAGTCATTGGAGCGCCACCGGGCTCCCAAGGCTTGCCGTTCGAGAGCTTATCGTTTCTGGAGACGGTGACCGGGTTGTAGCGGATATAAACCTGGCGTCCATCGTCGAGATTACAGCTGGCTGTAGACGTAGGCGCGGACGATTTTTGCGCGGAGCAGACGCCCGCTAGCAATAACGAAACAACAACGACGAAGTGTGAGCGGAACATGAGAGACCCCCGGGGGAAAAGTGTAGCGCTGAATGGTTTTAAGTGGAAGGGGGTTCTAGCCGCGACCGTCATTTTGGGTCCGTTCGTCGCTGGTCTTCGGTGACGTTCTCAGGGGACGTATCGGTTGCTACCGTTGCTGTGGCCAGTGCCAAGTAACTTGCGCTGCGCCAGGACGGGGGCAATGGCGAAAACCAAGCTGAGAATCCTTTACGGTGAAGGCGATGCGGAAGTGCAGGCGGCTCCGGCGGCGGCATTTGAGAACGCTGGACACACGGTTCTGAAGGCTGAAGGCCGCAAAGCGGTGGTGGAGGCGCTGCAAAAGGGAACATTCGACCTGGTCGTTCTGGGGCCAAGCCTGTCGCGCAATGACCGGCATCATCTGCCTTACATGGTGAAAAAGGCGCAGGCAGAGACGCCTGTGCTGGTGATGCACGCGGATGGAAGCCGGCATCCCTATGTGGATGCATGCACGGATACAGGCGCTAGCATTGAGAACGTGCTGGCCCGGATTGACGGAATGCAGATCGCCGGGATGATGACTTCGGCAGCCACAGCGGGCCGGTAGAGAGTTTCAAGTTTCTGATTTTTGAGGGGCGGCCTTTGCGGGCCGCCTTTCTTTTTAGTGCGCAAAGTTTATGCACAGGGTGGTGAGTGTGAATCTCGTCGAGTAAGACCCTGCGGAGTTACGAGGTGGGAGGGAATCCGTTAAGCACTATTCTGCGTGTTGGGAACGGGCGTGGTAGCTCGTGAAAGTGGAATTTCTTTGCGTGACGGGCGAGAAAAGCCATCCGGAATCGAGTTGGTAATAGTGGAATTAGGCGGCGTCCTGTGGATATGTTGTGGATGAAAATCGCAGACCGCACCGCTGCTAGCGAGCGAAAAGTGGCCCGTGCGCTCGACTTTGGCGGCCACTTGATCCGGTCTTAATGATGGTTTGAGCGGCGAAGTGGATCGGGTGACAGATGCAAGGCGAGAAAAGCGGCGGAGCTTCGCTCCGCGGACAGCCGGGGGCGGCTGTCCCTACATAGTTCTTACTTCGTTCTTACTTCTTTTAGATCCTAGGCAGGGCTATGCGGCGCGTCCCAGAACCGGCTGCGTGCAGTGCGCGCAGCGGCGGGCTTCGATGGGAATTTCGCTGAGGCATTCCGGACACTTTTTAGTGGTGGCGTCGGGTGGCTTTTCGCCCTTGTGCATGCGCGCCACCAGGGCATTTACCGGGGTGACCACGAAGAAGTAAATTGCCGCGGCAATCAGAAGGAACGAGACGCAGGCGTTGATGAAATCGCCAATGGGAAATGGAGTGCCGCGAAGCGAAAAATGGATGTTCGAAAAATCCGGCTTGCCGACGAGTGCGGCGATGAGGGGAGTGAGCAGATCCTTCGTGAGCGCCGCGACCACCCCGCCGAAAGCCGCGCCGATGACCACGCCCACGGCCATATCCACTACATTGCCGCGCAGGATGAACTTCTTGAATCCATTGAGCATGCAAAGCTCCTTCCAATCGATTGGCCGTTAATTATGACAGGAACGAGGGGAAGGTCAAGAGCCAGGGCTTCCGGGTAGTGGCTGAATTTCGGCCACTATCGACGTCCGAGAATGATCGGAAAAGAACGGTTAACCACGAAGTACACTAAGGTTCACGAAGGAAACCGACGGCTTCACAGAGCTTCAGATCCGCATCGGCATCACGATGTACCGGTACTTGTAGTCGTCGCCTTCAGCCGGCCGGAGCTGGCCGGCGGATTGGGAATCTTTCAGCTCCAGGCGCACTTCATCGGTGCCGGACGCTTTCAGGAAATCTACCAGGTATTGAGCGTTGAAGCCGATGGTCAGGGTTTCACCATCGTAAGGGGCTTCGATGGAATCCTCGGACTCGCCGGCTTCGGTGGAGGATGCGGAGATTTTCACTTCACCTTTTTCCAGCTTCAGGCGCACTGCGCGCGAGCGCTCGTCCGCGAATTGTGCGACGCGAAGTATGGCGGAGTTCAGGTCGGAGTTGTTCAGCGTAATGCTTTTGTTGTTGTCTTTGGGCAGGACAGCTTCGAAGTTCGGGAATTGTCCGGTGAGTTGGCGCGAGGTGAGCAGCCGCGAACCGATGCGGAAGAACAGAGTGGAATCGTCCTTGGCGAACTCGACTGTCTCAGCGTCGGTTGAGTCGAGCAGCGACTTGAGTTCGTCCATCGCTTTCTTCGGGACCAGGGTTTTCATCTCGCCGGAAATGCCTTCAAACTTTTCTCCACTGCGCTCGCAGTGGGCGAGTCGATGGCCGTCGGTGGCGACCATGGTAATGGACTCGGGCTTCAGCAACATGAGCGCGCCGTTCAGCGTGTAGCGCGACTCTTCGCTCGAGATGGCAAAGCCGGTCCGGGCAATCAGGCCACGCAATACCTGGCCGGGAATCTTGACCACACCCGGGGTAGGAAATGCCGGCAGGCTGGGGAAATTCGATTTCGCCATGCCAACCATCTTCGTGTTGGAGCGGCCGCAGCGGATGCTGACCCAGTGATTATCCAGCAATTTGATTGTGATGTCGGCGTCGGGCAGGAGCTTTACGTAGTCGTGCAGCTTGCGCGCGGGAATGGTGCAGGAGCCTTCCTTCTTCACTTTGGCGTTGCACGAAGTGCGCAGGCTGAGATCAAGGTCGGTAGCGGTAAGCGATAGTTTGCCCTCCGACGCCTCGAATAAATAATTGGACAGAATCGGAATGGTGGTCTTGCGCTCGACCACGCCTTGCGTGGCGGTCAACTCGCGCAGCAATTCGACTTTGCTGACCGTGATCTCCATCGTCCCTACCGCAACGGCCGCTTCCACCGGCATAGACTTTTTCTCCCCTGCCGCGTGCTACTTTTATTACTTCCCTTATATCAAATGCAAAACCTATAAAACCAGTAGTAACAGTAGGCGGGGCGGAGAAGTGGAAAACTTTATGAACCGTCCTATTGTCACCACTTTGGGGACCAGCCCTTCGTGTGAGAAATCGGTCCCCATCTCGGCGGAGACCCTAGCAGAAAATTTCCGCATTTCTGGTTTTGCCTGGGCCTTGCACAGTTTCCACATCGCATTCACAGCGTGACGAAAGGAAGACTGCGCCGCACAGTGCAAAACGCAAAAATTCTTACATTATCCGCCCAATTGCTCAGTCAACTTATTTAGAAGCCTGTTCAAATCTTTGTCGTTCTTGCGAACCTCTTCAATTTTTTCGACGGAGTGTAAAACCGTGGTGTGATGCTTTCCGCCGAACTGGCGTCCGATCTCGGGCAGCGACGCTTCGGTCATTTGCTTCGCCAGATACATGGCGATCTGGCGCGGATATACAATCGCCCGCGAATTGTCTTTGGCTTTGATCTCGACCAGGCGCAGCCCGAATTGCTCGGCGACCATTTTCTGGATGGACTCGATGGTGACCTTGCGGGCTTGTGAGTCGATGAAATTCTTCAACACCTGCTGCGCGTAGGGAAGAGTAATTTCAGCGCCGATCAGCGAAGAGTGCGCTACCAGACGAATGAGAGCCCCTTCCAATTCACGCACATTAGATCGAATATTCTGCGCCACGTAGAGAGCTACATC
>JBAVUV010001029.1:0-3637 GCA_049696955.1 Candidatus Sulfotelmatobacter sp.
CTGAGGTGTCACCAATCTTTCGCTGATAAACAGAGTAGTTCGGACCTCCGCCTTCGCCCGCCTCGGTGAAGAGCAACTCCTTGCCATCGGACGAGATGTCTGATGGGTACGAGTAGTCGAACCACGACAGATCGCGTTCCTTGCTCTCACCAGAGGAGAGGCCAATTAGTTCCCGTCGCCAGGTGTCTCGGGAAAGGAGTACGCGCCCATCCTGCCAAATATCCTGCAGCGACAGAGTGTCAGGAACGCGTGCAATGAGCCGATCGTGCCCACCCAACGTGGCACCGTAGATGGCGCGCTTAAGGCCGAGCCGGTCAGCAGTGAACCATATTTCCCGGCCGTCGGCAGACCAAGCCAGTCCCTGTATGGTTTGGAGGTCCGAAGCCAAAGTCTTAACGTTTCCGCTCAGGTCCACGACGCGGAGAGAACCTCCATCATCGCCCGGTAGAGGATGGTCCAAGAATGCGACCAGGTCGCCTTTTCTAGAAACCCGTGGATGGCTGATCCAGCCTGAGGTCTCGTACAGCACTTTCCCGATGGGGAACTCAAGACGGTTTCGACCATTAACATCCCGGACGATCGCCAGGTTATTGCCATCCGGTGACCAATCTGCCCACTGCACGTTTTCCAGGACAGGGCGTGGAGATCCACCGTTGAGTGGCACTCGGGCTAGCGTGCCCACCTGGGCATAAACTCCGGATGGGCGGCTGTCCATCGATACGGCAATTTCGCCGGAAGAGGAGATAGCCAAGAGCGCAGCTCCAGCGAGATTAAGCGACCGCGACTGCGGACTTTCGGGGCTGGTGATGAATAGATCAATCGGAGATCCCTCCCAGGAAGCCCCGTAAACGACCGACTGTCCGTTGGGAGTAAAATGCGCGGACCGAATGGTACCTCGGCGAAAGGTGAGCTGATGGTAGAGCGGCTGCGACATCGGCATCCAACTGGCGCGGAGAAACCAGCCCGCACTTGCGCCCAGAACGAGGACGACGCAGGCGATCAATCCCGTCGATCGGATGGAATAGCCTCTTCTGGCTGCGGCCGCCGGTGTCACAACTCCCGCTGCCTGCACCGCTGATACCGTACCTTGCGCCGCGGCGCTCCGGTCTGAGTCCAAGTCGCGCTTCAAGCGCCTTAGTTCGGCGCGTATTTCGGAAGCCGTCTGATAGCGCAGCTCACGGTCCTTTTCCAGTGCCCGGCCGATGATCCGGTTGACATCGGGCGGCAAGCTCGGATTGAGCTGGGGCGGCGGCGTGGGAACGCGATTGAGGATGGCCTCGAAGATAATCGCGGAAGTGCCGCCGCCAAATGCCACTTTGCCCGTGCACATCTCATACATGACAGCGCCGAAGGAGAACAGATCGGTGCGGGTATCGAGCTCTTCTCCACGTGCCTGTTCGGGGGACATATAAGCAACTGTGCCCACGGTGCTGCCTGGAGTTGTGAGTTGTTCGTCCCTAACATCGGCTATCGTTGAGCCGGTCATCGAAGCCGTAAGATTGCGGCTGGCGTTAAGCTTGGCAAGTCCGAAGTCGAGAATTTTCGCCTGCCCACGGCTGGTGATGAAGATATTGGCCGGTTTGATGTCACGATGCACAATGCCGTGGTTGTGGGCCGCATCGAGCGCGTCGGCAATCTGAATGCTTAGCTCCAGCAACTCGTCAATCTTGAGCGGTCGGTTCTCGACCTTGTGCTTGAGCGTCTGACCATCCAGAAACTCCATGGCGATGAATGCTTGCGCATCTTGCTCGCCGATGTCATAGATGGTGCAGATGTGGGGGTGATTCAGGGCCGATGCAGCCTGCGCCTCGCGACGAAAGCGACTGAGGGATTGTGGATCGCGCGCGACTTCGTCAGGCAGAAACTTCAGGGCGACGAAACGGTGCAGGCGCGTGTCTTCGGCTTTATAAACTACGCCCATGCCACCGCCACCGAGCTTTTCTACGATGCGGTAGTGCGAAATGGTCTGGCCAATCATTCTGGAAATGAATAGCTTTCGGGACGCTTCATATTACGGACGCGGCATCGGGGAGTCAACGAATGGGTGCTCTATCGCGGTCGCGTCGAACCCAGAGCAGCATCGTGAAGTAGCCGCGGAGGTGGCGAGATAGCTCCCGGTTTGTCGGCAAAAAGGATGTATGCATACCCGAGGAGTTGGAGTCTTTATAAGTGTCGGCCCGTGACGCTCGAATGCTCACGAATGCAAGCTCCTTCTACCAGCATACATAAGAAACGATGTAGCAAGCGGGGATGCCACGCTTCACCCTTGTAAGTCCTCCGCCAAAACACGCTGGTTCCCCAAGGCCAGCCATCGCCCTACACTCGGCCCCCGCCGCGTATAGCGCCGCTAGCCGTCGCCATCCGCGCGGGCCGACGACGACCGCATCCCAGGCATTTGGGAGGTGCTGGCGGAAGTGGTTGGGTGACGACGGATGCTTAATAGTCAACCTATATCACTCGTTAAAGCTAGAGCGGTCAGTGGATTCCCGCATCCTTAATTGAATTGACCTATTGCAGCTTCGCGTACTCGGTCTTCGCTTCTTTCAAGATGGGGATGTCGGAGTCAGCGTCTTTCCAGAGGGTGAGAAAATCTTTGTAGGCGGCCAGCGCCCGGACGCGGGCGGCGTCGGCATCGGCTCCCTGCGAGGTTCTCGACTGCAAGGCGTTGGCACGAGCCACTCCCAGATGCGCCAAAGCTCCGTCCAGCAGTTCCAGACAATGCCGCTGTGGTCGAGAATCTTCTGAAACTCGGAGGCGGCAGGGCCGCCCTGTCCGGCTGCTAAATATGCCTCTCCGCGTACATACACAGGATACAGGCAGGAAATGCTCTTGAGGAACGGAATATTCCCCAACTCGATGGGTGTAGCGGGTTGCAGAGTGTTCAGGGCATGAGCCGGATCCTTTCTGTTCAGCGCCGATTGCGCCTGAATCGCTGGCAGCCAAAGCGATTGCATCTGTGTGTCCAGCGGGAAGCGTTTACCTAAGTCTTGTGCCAACGACTCGGCTCGCACCGAATCGCCTGCCATGGCAAACGCAAGCGCGGCTTCGCTCTCGACCCCCTGGCTCACGGCAGCAAACTTTAAAGCCTTTTCCGCCGACTGTCGTGCCTCTATGGCGTAGCCGTAAGCCGCTTGTTGCAGAGCAGCATTCGCTTGCCATATTGCCCCTCTTCCCTTGTTGTCTTCTCGTATGGCGGAGTCTAGAGACCGTTTCGTCAGTTCCCGCGCTTTGGCAAGATGACCTCCATACGCCTCGGTGTCGGAGGCAAGCGCCAGTCCATAGTTCTCTTCAAGCTTGCCCGCAAACCACTGGGTTGCCAGGTCTGAATGGAATCGAAGCCGCTCGACGAATCCGCAAGCTCTCCCCCGATCCAAGATACTTGTTCTGACCCAAGAATCCTCTGCCGATGTCGTACAAGAAGTTCTCAGTTGGGGGGTACTGGGCTACGTTGTTAAAGCACAGGCCGGAAGCGAACTGTTGGCCGCTGTGCAGGCAGTTTATCAGTGGCGGATTGTAGGGTCACCATTTCACCGACGCTACCGACGCACAAGCTCCCGACCACCTCTGCCACAAGGAGGTTCTCCCGTCGCTTGTATCGAGAACCGCGGAGATCACTCGCCACCACGAGGTTCAATTC
>JBAVUV010001030.1:0-11558 GCA_049696955.1 Candidatus Sulfotelmatobacter sp.
TCGCCGCTCCCGAAAGAGAATCGCTGCGCGACTGCCCGTACGTTTGAAGAATCCAGGTGGAAGCGGGGAACTGGCAGTCCAGACTCGCGATGTCAGTACCAATGGCGTTTTCCTCTACAGCGCGTCACGCATGGTTGAGGGGGCAGACGTGGAATTGGTCCTCATCCTTCCTCCGGAACTCACAAGCGGGGAGAAATGCTGGGTTTGCTGCCATGCCCGTGTGTTACGCGTCGAGCAAGGTCCGGGCAAAGACTTCGGCGTGGCCGCGGAAATCCGGCGGATGGACATCCTGCCGGAGATTCCCATGTCAAGTTAGCGTAGCGGCACTGCGAGCCCGTATTTCTGATGCGAGAAGTCTGGAACAACGTCCGGGGCAACTCCTGCGAAAATGATCCGCACCCTGCGGCCTGAAGACGCTCGCCGCAGGTTATTAGCAAAATCTTTGATAAAATCCTTTGCTTGGCCCAGCCCTTGGTGCCATAATGGCGGCCCAAGAAATGCTCTGGCCAAACTCAGGACTCAGGTGGCCCAGTTATGTGGATCGATAAACTGGCGGACGGTGTGGTGCAAGTGCAAACTCCCATCGGGCCGCGATATGTAATGCCCTCTTTTCTGCAACGCGCTTATTTTATTTGGATGTTTCGACACTTTCCGATTCTTCCTCACGCCGTTCTGAGCTCCTGGCAGCAGCGCCTGGTTGACCGCTTATGCTCCGAGCAGAGATTTGTTTCGATGGCCTACGCTGACGGATTGGATGATGCTCCAGTGATTGGCACGGTAGAAAGGCGCGCGGCAATGGGATCGGAGCCTTCGCCACCGCGTCGTCCCCCGGCCAGCGAAGCTTCTCGAAGTCTCGCGGCGGAAGCGCGCCAGCGGTCCTAGACCACGGATCCACGTTGCGTATCATCGCGCCACGTGCAGACTCGTTCGCTCCATCAGTTCTGACTGCCGATTCCCCCCATCTTGAAAACGACAGCGGAACATGCGCGCCTGTTCGGCTCCTGTTCCTGCCGCCTACAGTGCAACAATTCCCGATGTAGCTTGTGTTAATGCAGACAATGTCACGCTCACCATGGCCACCATAAATGCTACAATCACAAATTGTCCCACCTCAAGTTCCCCACCGTGGGCGCGTAGCTCAATTGGCAGAGCAACTGACTCTTAATCAGTAGGTTGTAGGTTCGATTCCTACCGCGCTCACCACTCCTTCTCGTGTTTTTCGCGTTTTGCCTGGAGTTTTCGCGGTCTTGTGCGACTTGCATATCCTGTGTGGCGACGTTTTACACTCCTGCTTCTTGCTTCCCGACAAATCGAAATCAGTCCGAACTGAGAGAAGGTCAGGAAAGAGACTGGGCTGGGATTGCGTCCGGCAGCTTACCTCCAGGCTCCCAGTTTAAAATGAGTGGTGGTTTCGTAGTCTTGGCTATGCCCGTTCGCCAGCCAGCCCGACAAAAGATAAGGTGCAGTTACGCAGATGTTCGTTCAGCGCGCCGAGGCGCGCTTCGGGTCCTGATTGTGGCCGTTCCGCCAATGAGGACTCTCGACGTATTCGGGCCTGCAGAGGTTTTCGGCGATGCGAATTGGTTGCGCGGCGGAGATCCGGCATACAAAGTCAATATCATTTCAGCTTGCGCCGACCGCGTGGTTCCGAATCATCTTGGCACGCCCGTGCATACGGATCGGACATATCGGGAATATCGCGGGCCGATCGATACACTCCTGGTTGCCGGGTGCATGGGACCGCGCGAGCTGCACTACGAACCGGGATTCCTGGACTGGCTCAGATTGCAGAGCACCCGTGCTCGGCGGTTCGGTTCGATCTGCACTGGCGCGTTTGTCCTGGCAAAAGCCGGTCTGCTCGACGGGCGGCGCGCGACCACCCATTGGAATTGGGCGAGCGAACTGGCACAAGACCATCCACGCGTGGCCGTCGATCCCCGCCCCATCTATGTTCGAGATGGCAGTTGCTATACATCAGCGGGAGTAACGGCCGGCATCGATCTTTGCCTGGCGTTGGTGGAAGAAGATTTTGGCAGACCCCTGGCTCTTCGAATTGCACAGATTGGTTGTGTTTCTGCGGCGTCCGGGCGGGCAATCGCAATTCAGCGCAACCCTCGAAGCACAAATCCGCGAGAGCCGGCCGCTAGGTGATCTGCTTGCCTGGCTTCCTGACCACCTTCGACACGACCTCTCGATCAACTCACTCGCTCGCCGAACGGCCATGAGCGCTCGCAACTTCGCTCGCTTATTCAAGCAGGAGCTCGGAAAAACTCCCGGAAAGCACATCGAGGACCTCCGCCTGGAAGCGGCGCGACGTCAACTGGAATCAACATCACGAAGCGCGGATGAAATCGCTGATACGTGCGGGTTAGCCAGCGCCGAAATCCTCCGCCGTATCTTCAGGCGACGCCTGCAAATCACACCTGGTCAATATCGTGCATCATTCGGGCGAACTCGAGTGCACTGACTACATCGCTCCAATCGATTGGCAGGAATCGTTGGTTTGTTGTCTGCCGGCGCTCTGTCTGACATCGATTCGTGAGTCGTAAAATCATTCCAGATCGAGGACCATCACCATGAGCGATTTCGAATCCATGCTGGAACGTAATAAAGACTTTGCTGCTCGCCAGTCTGCTGCGGGCACACTTATGCCTTCTCTTCCGCGGGCGCTGCCAAACGTTAGGGCGATCATCATAGGCTGCGCTGATATGCGTGTGGATCCGGTTCACGTACTCGGAATTAAACCGGGTGAGGCCGTTGTGATACGCAACATCGGCGGCCGAATCACACCAGGGTTGTTAGAGCAGCTGGGTCTACTCGGGCGAATCGGTGAGGTGGCCGGAGAGATTCCTGGAGGCGGCGGGGAGTTTCACCTTGTCGTGCTGCAACACACCGATTGCGGCATTACTCGCCTTGCCGGCGATCCCGCCATGCTGGCGAGCTATTTTCAAATACGGGAAGGGGAACTCAAGACAAAAGCAATCACCGATCCCCGGGCGGCGGTTGCCCTCGACGTTGCTTTGCTCCGGGCGATTCCCGGAGTGCCGGGAGACTGGCTCGTCTCCGGCCTCGTCTACGACGTGGCGACCGGACTGGTTGAGATCGCCGTACCGCCCGCGCGGATTCGTACTTCGTAAATATCAATGCATCGAGGGCGGTAGGGTTAGCGTTGCCTGCTGCCGGGGAAGAGAGCGAAGAGAGGCTGCGCTCCAATTCCGGTAACTGCAATAATTTCCTTCTCTGCATTTCGGCGACCGGCTTGAATCGGACCGACGTCTTTACGGTTTCAGAAGGGACTTCCCATAGCCGGCAGGGATGGCGAAATTCGATCCGCCAAACTCTCGTACCATGGCGAAGTTAATTCCTATAACTTTGCCTTGGTTGTTAAAGAGCGGACCGCCGGAGCCACCCGAAGTGGTTTGCGCGTCATAAACAATCTTATCGGGCAGCACATCACCGATGTGTCCCTGAGTGGTAACCGGCCTGATCAGGTTGCGGCGCGCAAGCTCTTCCATAACCTGCTTCGGATCGCCTTTGGTTGCAGTCGCGATCGACTGAAGTGTCTCTGCACCCGCCCGAGCCAGAATTGCACCGAGAGCGGTAGGATACCCGAGCAGCACGACGGGTCCTCCACTTACGGCTGAACCGGGCCCATCGGCAAGGGCTATCTGTTTGATCCCGAGCGCTGAGACATTTCCCCTCACGACGGCAACATCCGCGGCAGAGGAAATCTTCTCGGTGTTGATGGCAATGCCGTGAGGAACGCCAGGGAAATATGCTGTCATTTCAGCAACCACCGGCTCAAGGCCTTGATCCAGCATCTCCTTCAACTCATCATTCTGCCACCAAGGCTCGGCAACGTGATGATTGGTGAGGATCTGACCGCTCGCGGAAGCGAGAAACCCAGTACCAAAAACGTCGAGGTGTACTTCTGGTCCCAAGCCGGTAAGGCTCAGGAGCGGATTGTTGTGTTCGTCGGTGGTTGGCTCGCCCGTCGCAGTCATGTCAGCGTAGTGCAACTTCAATCCGGTAGTGTGGTCACGAAAGGCGAGTACAACATGGATGAGGCAGACGCTCGGCTCATAAGACCGGATAATCGTCTGCGCAGCCTTGCCCTCGGTCTCAAGCTTCTGAAGGCGGCCTTCTACTGTGGCTAGCTGATTTTGCAAAGCGGAAGCGTCTTGCGTCTTGCTCGTTGCAATTTGTGATCTCAGCTCTGCGCTCTTTTTCTGAAGTTGAAGTGTTTGGGGATCGCTCGCCGGGGATGGGATGCGTTCCGCTCCTTCCAGGGCACGCTGCGAGTGTTCCATCAATTGTTGTTGCGTCACAATGCCCGTCTGCAATCGAGTGATCGCCGCATAGACGCGGGTATTCTGCTGCTGGCCCCGACGGTAGAAAAATATAAGAGCCAGGGCGGCAACAATAAGGACGGCAATCGCCGCCACTCCGCCAATCCGAAGCGTGCGCTTCTCTTCGTTAACCGCCGTCACCATCTGCTGGGCAGAGTTTCGATTGTCTTCAGCAAGACGCAAACGCTCTTGAAATTCGTCTGCGATGTATTTGTTTCGAAGTTGGGAACGCACACGCGCCAGCAATTCGTGGGAGTCGAAGGGCAGTGACAGCACATCGTCGGCTCCGAGATCCAGCCCCCGAGTGCGCTCGCCAGATCCTCCCGGAGATAGCATTACAACACGTATGTTGTGAGTTTGCTTTGAACCCTTAATCTCGGAAAGAAGGTCACAGCAATCGAGTTGGGGAGGATCAGCACCCAGGACAACTATGTCGGGATCGAAGGCGAGGACCGTCTTCATTCCATCTCGATAGTCGGTCGAGACCTCAAAGCCCGCATCGCTAAGTGCCGTGACGACATTGTCCCGGAGACTGTTGTCTGACTCCACTACCAATAATTTTCCAGCTCTTGAGTTCATGACGGCCGTTCCTTATGTTTCTTACTTCCTTAGGATGGTGCGAGCCGGTTGCAGGATGCAGTGTAGCCGCAATGGCACGGTTTTTTCCTGCTGCGCCAGTGGCGTAGCTGCTGTCGTCAGACCCGAGAAAGACCACGGCCTTGAGGACTATCCGAGAGAGTTGTTCTATAAGCAGACGTCAAGCAAGCAGTAAGAGGATTACCGTCCCGCGGCCTTTTCGTCGCGAAGAACCATACAAGTGGAAGCCGCTTTTGCGACCAATCGGTTCTCTTCGTCGGTTATTGCACACTCGACATAGCCGATCATGTGGCCCCGCCGGACGACGATTCCTTCCGCTTTGAGTTGTGCTTGCCAGACCGGGCGAAAGAAATTGATTTTCAGTTCCACCGTAGTAAAGGATTCATCTGGGGCGAGAGTACTTGCAAACGCAATGCCCATTGCCGCGTCAGCAATATCGCAAAGAATTCCGCCGTGCAACGTTCCCATGGGATTTGCATGCTGTGGTCCGGCTGCTAAGACGACCGTCGCCCGTCCGTTCGCAATGTCTTTCGCCTCAAATCCAATCAGTCGCGCGATGGGAACGTCGTTCGTCTTTGCGCGTTCCCTGAAGTCCGCTTGCGAGGGAATTTCGTGACTAGTCATGACTTGTTGACTCGGGCCTTCGATTTCAGAGCTCGAACTTCAGTTTCGAGGTACTCCTCCAGATGACGGATGGCAAGGTCACGAGGCTCTTGCTTCTTCTGCAGACGGCTCATCATATGGCTGCCTTCGAGCGTACTGGCAATCAACGTTGCCAATTCTCGACAATCCACACCGGAGCGGATCTCGCCCCGTCGTCGCCCCTCCTCGGCAATTGATTGCATACGATCGAGCCAGGAACTGAGGGCGAGGCGAGCTTTTGCCCGCAGCTTCGGATTGCCATCGTCGGAATCGATGGCGGTGTTCAACAGCGGGCAGCCCCCTGGAACCACCCCGGTTCGACGGTCTCGAAAGTTCCGCACGATTTGTTTGAGGCGGTCAACCGCGTTCGGAGTCTTCTCTGTGCCTTCGAAGCGCGCATCCATTGCGAGTTTCCAGGCATAGTCGAAGGCGTCTCCCGCAAGCTTTTGCTTGCTCTCAAAATGCCGGTAGATTCCGCCCTTTTCCAAGCCGGTCGCCCGCATGAGATCGGAAAGCGCAGCGCCGTCGTATCCTTTTTGATTGAAGATCGGGGCCGCCCTACGAATGATTTCTTGCCGCGTCTGCTCGCCTTTACGCATGTTCCTGCTCCTGGCAGGGCCAACTCCACGATGATACGGTCGTCGACCGTACGATACAAGTGCTGGGATGAGACCGACTGGTCCCGGGTCGCATTCGATGCGGCCAGTGAGAGGGCTCAGCCATTTTGGACCGCCCACTCCCGATTTCGCTAAACCCCTTGGGATCTTCACGACGACTTGGGAGGCTCAGCCACATTCAACCTAAGGTCACCGTCGCTCAGTGGCTCACCGCTTTGCTGGTGGTCGTAATGGTGCTCCAGCACTACACGCGATTCGTTCCATTTCCTGAAGATGCGCCAACTCACAGTGCAGACCTTGCCGGTCTCCCCGACCAACTCCAGTATCCACGCTGAATGGGTCTCGTCCACGATATCTCCAGGAATCGGCGTTTGCCGCACGGATATTGACACACCACCAACCTCGGCGATTGCATGAAGTGAAACCAGGAAGCCAAGAACAAGTGAGCGGACGGCCGCCTTTCCGCGAATCGCCTCTTCCGTGCTTTCGCTGCTTCCTTCGACGTTGTCGTCATAAAACTGGTCGAAGACCTCCAGATATTCTTCGTAGCTTCGGCTGATGTCGGCATGGACGATGGCTGCATTCAAGGTACGCTCCGCTATCCGAGACTGGGCGTACGGATCGGGATGAAACCGATTGGCTGAGACGAAACTACCTTGGTTGCTCATGACGAGTCTGCGAGAATTCTAAAGTTCGCACTTCCTTTGTCTCGCACTGTTGATGACGGTAGAGACCGATCGGTCGCAGTACTTATGCGCCGAATCGTTGCCATGCTTGCCAAGCATCGTTGCCTCGCTTAACAAAGTATGGTTCGAGTGCGCGACCTCGAATTGGCCTCGCCATCTAACAAGGCGATCTGAGCTTTTCCGGGCGGGGCTTTCGGAAATTCGGGGGCCCCGCCGGAACTGTCTCAGTCATAATAAATGAGACCGAGCGGTCTCAGGCGGCATCGAACGATAACTATGACGAAATGGGCGGCGAGGTGATCGTCCAGTTTCGAAGAGCTTCGGAAGGTGTGGGAATATCAGCGGCTACGTCGCATCTTCCATGAACGGCGGAGCCCAGCAAAGGTACTTCCATGTGGATAGTCAGATTAGCTCTTAATCGCCCGTATACGTTCATTGTGCTTGCGATCCTGATCCTCTTGCTGAGTCCGGCAGTGATTCTTCGGACCCCCACCGACATCTTCCCGAATATTGACATCCCGGTCATTTCCGCCGCCTGGACGTACACCGGATTAAATCCCGAGGATATGGAAACCCGGCTGACCACTCCTTTCGAGAAGGGCCTCACCACGCTGGTGGACAACATTGAGCACATTGAATCGACGACGTACAACGGAACTGCGGTCGTAAAGATCTACCTTCAGCCCGGCGCCAGCGTAGACCGCGCGAATTCGCAGGTGGTAGCTCTTTCCGGCTTCATTCTGCGGAATCTTCCTCCGGCCACGCAGCCGCCGGAGATCATCAACTTCAGCGCTTCCAGTGTCCCGGTTCTTCAGCTGAGTGTCTCCGGGCCCGGACTGTCGGAACAGCAACTTAACGATCTCTCGCTCAATTTCTTGCGCACTCAGCTTATAACGGTCCCGGGCGCCGTCATTCCTTTACCCTACGGCGGCAAGCCGCGGCAGGTCATGATCAATATGGATCAAAACCTGATGCAGGCCAAAAATGTTTCGCCCAGCGACGTTTTGAATTCGGTCAACGCGCAAAACCTGATCTTGCCGTCGGGCACGGCAAAGATCGCCGAAAGCGAGCTGGACGTTCGCGTGAACGTCACTCCTCGCACGGTTTCAGAGCTGGGTGATCTTCCCATCAAGCAAGTGGGAGCGAAAACGATCTATCTGAGAGACGTAGCGCGGGTAAGCGATGGCTTTGGCCTTCAAACCAACGTGGTACGACAAGATGGCCACCGTGGCGTACTGCTCAGCGTTATCAAGGCTGGAACTGCATCGACTCTGGATGTCGTGTCGGGGATTCGAAACATCTTACCCCGCGCCGCGTTGACCTTACCGCCGCAGCTGAAAATTAGCCTTATCGCCGACCAGTCCCTGTTTGTGCGGAGCGCGATCGATGGTGTGGTTCGCGAAGCGGTGATTGCCGCTTCGCTCACTGGGCTCATGATTCTCCTCTTCATCGGCAGTTGGCGAAGCACGCTCATCATCGCCATCTCCATTCCGTTGTCGATCCTGAGTTCAATTCTGGCGCTCAGTTTTCTGCACGAGACGATCAACCTCATGACCCTGGGCGGATTAGCGTTGGCAGTTGGGATTTTGGTGGACGACGCCACGGTCGAGATCGAGAACATCAACCGCATCCTGGAAGAAGGTCATGAGACCAGGATCCGGCAGGCCATTCTGGACGGTGCCCAGCAGATCGCCGTTCCTGCGCTGGTCTCGACGCTGTGCATCTGCATCGTGTTTATGCCGCTATTTCTGCTTGGTGGAGTAGCCCGCTACCTGTTCGTTCCGCTGGCGGAGGCGGTGGTCTTTGCCATGCTTGCTTCCTACCTTCTTTCGAGAACGCTGGTACCGACGCTGGTGATGTACATGCTCAAACTCAATGAGGGGCGCCAGGAATCGCGGAATCCGTTCGTGCGTTTTCAGAGGAAATTCGAGAAAGGCTTTGAACGGCTTCGCAACGCTTATCGAGGCGTTCTAACACGATGTGTCGAAACCCGAGGGGTCTTCATTCCAGCTTTTCTCGGGATTTGCCTGTGTGCTTTTGCTTTAGTCCCATGGCTGGGCCAGGACTTCTTTCCGGAGTCTGATGCGGGCCAATTCATCCTGCACATTCGCGCGAAGGCGGGCTCCCGCATCGAGGAGACTGCGCGTCTATCGGATCTGGTCGAGGATGCGATCCGGGAGAAAGTTCCTCCAGCAGAGCTGGAAAACATTCTCGACAACATCGGGCTGCCGTACAGCCCATATAACACAATGCATTCGACGTCGGGAGTGATTGGCGCGAACGATGTCGATGTGCTCGTCTCGCTCCGGAAGAATCACAAGGCTACGGCGGACTACGTTCGCCAGTTGCGCGAAGAACTGCCGCGGGAGTTCCCCGGTGTGACCTTCTATTTTCTGCCCGCAGACATCGTGACCCAGATCCTGAACTTCGGTCTGCCTGCGCCCATTGACGTGCAAATCGAAGGCGCGAATGTGCAGGCCAGCCACGAAATCGCGGAGAGGATTCTGACTGAATTGCACCAGGTGCCGGGTCTTACCGACTTGCATATCCAGCAGCCGCTCGACTATCCGACCCTCGATATAAACGTGGACCGAACCAAGGCAGCGCAAGCGGGCTACACGGAGCGGGATGTGGCTTCAAGCGTTCTGAATTCGCTTAGTGGGAGCTTTCAGATAACCCCGATGTTCTTTGTCAATTGGAACAACGGCGTGGCTTACAACCTGGTCACGCAGACGCCGCAATATCGTCTTCAAACAGTCAAGGATGTGGAGAACATTCCTATCGCCGGCGGCAGCAAAGGCAATCCCGAAATTCTTGCTGACGTCGCTTCGATGCAGCGCTCACGCGAAATGGCCATCGTCTCCCATTACAACATTCGTCGTGTGGTCGATATTTACGGGGCGGTTCAGGACCGCGATCTCGGAGCCGTAAGCCGGGACGTGGAACGAATCGTCGATACCAATCGAAAATCACTGCCCCGGGGAACATTTATTACGATTCGCGGTCAGGTGGAAACCATGCGCAGTTCGTATCTCGGTTTAATCATCGGACTGGGCTTCGCCATCGTACTCGTCTACATGCTGATCGTCGTGAATTTCCAGTCCTGGCTGGACCCTTTCATCATTATTACTGCTTTGCCGGCTGCCATGGCGGGCATCGTCCTTTTTCTCTTTTTCACCCACACAACCCTGAGCGTGCCGGCGCTGATGGGCGCCCTTATGTGCGTCGGGGTTGCGACGGCCAACAGTATTCTCGTGATTTCGTTCGCGAAGGAACAGCTACACATCCATGGCGACTCAGTCAAGGCCGCGATCGAGGCGGGCGTCACTCGTTTCCGTCCGGTGATCATGACGGCACTTGCCATGATCATCGGGATGGTGCCGATGGCGTTAGGTCTCGGCGAGGGAGGAGAACAAAACGCGCCTCTCGGACGCGCCGTCATCGGAGGCCTGCTTTGCGCCACCGTGGCAACCCTGGTGTTCGTCCCCTCGGTCTTCGCCGTGTTTCACGGACTCAAGTCGAGAACGGAGAGGCTCTAACCATGACAACAAAGGAAGTGAATAATCTTGCAGTCGCGACAGAACCGGCCGGGGACAACCCAGCTCCGAGCCAGACTGGGCGTGGCTTCAGCAAGCGAGCAATTGCGATTCTTGCGATCGTTATAGCGTGTGCGGTCCTGGCGATTGCCTCCGGAGTGCGCTCCCGGCTTAAGGTTGAAACCAGGCTGCGAGAAAGCACGCAGGCTTCGGCCCTTCCTTATGTGGATGTGGTGTCACCTAAAGCGAATGCTGGCGCCGATGAGATCGCGCTGCCAGGCAGTACGTCAGCCTTCAATGACACTCCCATCTATGCGCGGACGAGCGGCTACGTCAAGCAGTGGTATGTAGACATTGGCGCACGGGTAAGAAAAGGCCAACTTCTCGCGACAATCGAGACCCCCGAACTTGACCAGCAACTGCGGCAGGCAAGGGCCGATCTGGAGAATGCCGAGGCGAATCTCCAGTTGGCGACAACCACGGCGGCGAGCTGGCAACATCTGCTGGAGACCGATTCTGTTTCGCACCAGGAAACTGACCAGGCCGTCAGCGATCTCCACTCGAAACAGGCTCTGGTGAATTCAGGTAAAGCCAACGTGGAACGATTAGAGCAACTCCAAGGCTTCGAGCGGGTTACTGCTCCGTTCGATGGTGTGGTTACAGCCCGCAATACCGACATTGGTGCCTTAGTGCAGGCGGGCGACAACTCGGGCCCGAAAGAGCTCTTTCACATGGCAGCCATTCAGACGCTGCGTGTCTATGTTGCTGTGCCCGAAATCTACGCCGCATCTGTGAAGACTGGAGAACAAGCGAAGCTCACGCTCGATGCATTTCCGGGAGAAACGTTGACCGGCACGATTGTGCGCAACGCCGATGCGATTGATGCGGCCTCACGCACGCTAAATGTTGAGGTCGACGTTCTCAATCCAACCGGGCGCCTGTTGCCCGGCGCCTATGCGTTTGTGCATCTCCGCGTTTCTCCCCATCCCGGCTCGGTCACCATCCCGTCAAACGCCTTGCTCTTCCGCGCCGAGGGACTGCGGGCAGGAGTTGTTCGCAATGGTCATGTCGAACTCACACCTATCTCGATCGGGCAGGACTACGGCAGCACGGTCGAGGTGATCTCCGGAC
>JBAVUV010001031.1:0-2878 GCA_049696955.1 Candidatus Sulfotelmatobacter sp.
TTGTAAGTTTTCAAAAGTTCTTTATATACCGCGACAGCGTCATCGACGGCGGCGGGAAAAGGGTTCTCGGGAGCCAGCCGATAGTAGACGGAAACGACTTCGATCTTCGCCAGATTCGCGATTGGAATTCCTTCGATGAGCGAACCGGAGTCGGAGTTGAATCCGCCGCCGTGGAGATTGATGAGGATGCGATTGCGATTCGATGCGGGCGTTGTGAGCGGAGTGATGATGTCAGTACGGACGCCGGCTATGATTTTTTCCTCGACGTTCACCGGATAAAGTTTGCGAGCCTCGGCGGAATCTTTCGCGCGCCAGATATCGGTGCGGGCTCGGCGTTCGGCTAGAGTTTCCGGGCCGGATTTCTGTTGTCTAAGCGAGGCCAGCCATTCTTGTGCCTCGGGGCTGATTGTGGAGGGCATGGGCACGACGCGCGTGATATGGGCGGAGCCGTCGGCGTCGAAGCTGGCTGAATCTTGCTGAGCGGGGCGGTTGACTTGCGCGGGCATGGACGGTGCGAGCGCGCACACGGCAAGCAGGCAGAGCAGTCGGGTTGTCATCCCGATATTTGTAGCAGATGGGATTGAGAAAATAAATCAATCACGCTAAGACGGAGGGCACGGGGTTCGCGCCCTTGTCTCGTCTTAGGGAACACTCACGCCAGTGTGTACTTGCCGCGCTCGATCACTGTCTGCGCAATTTGCTGGCGGAGTTCGATGGTATTGAATGGTTCGTATTTCGCCAGCCGGCGCAAAATTGCGAGTTGAGTGCGCAGCATATCGCCGTCGGCGACGGCGGCGATTACTTTCTTCGCAGCCGCCTCGATCTTCTCCATCGCTTGCGAGAGGTAGACGCGAGTCATCGCGATGGGCAGGGCCGCGGCAGCTTCGCCTTTGCTCCCGGCAATTTTCTGCGCGCGCAGGACGGCGGATTCCATCGCGTAGCTTTCGATGGTCATGTCGGCGATGGCGCCCATGATTTCCTGCTGGTCCTGAATGGCCTGCATGTATTTCTGCGTGGCCGCACCGGAGGCGAAAAGGCCAAGTTTTTTGGCTTGATTCACCAGCTTGCGTTCTTCCATGAGCGGACCATCGATATCTTCGCCGGCGGAGGGGCCGGAGAGGACTTCATCCATCAACTTTTTGATTGCGGGCATCAGCGGTAACTGGCCGCTCATGGCGCGCTTGAGCAGAAAGCCCGTGATGATCAGACGGTTGATTTCGTTGGTGCCTTCGAAGATGCGATTGATGCGGGCGTCGCGATAGGCGCGCTCAGCGGGATACTCTTCGACAAAACCGTAGCCGGCGTAGATCTGCAGAGTCTCGTCGACGATATAATCGACCATCTCCGAGCCCCAGACTTTGATGATGGAACATTCGACGGCGTATTCCTCGATGGCTTTGCGGGTTTCTTTGATTGCGTCGGTGCCCGACTTGTCGACTTCGGCAAGCGCGACATCCATCATTCCAACTGTGCGGTAGACCAGAGATTCTCCGACGAAGAGCAGCATGGCCATGTTGGCGATTTTTTCGCGCACCAGGCCGAAATCGCCGATCGGCTTGCCGAAAGCTTTTCGCTGCTTGGCATAGCTAATCGCATTTTGTAGCGACACGCGGCCGCCACCGACGCACATCGCGCCCAGCTTGAAGCGTCCGAGGTTGAGGATGTTGAAGGCGATTACTTGACCTTTGTCGATCTCCCCCAGCAGATTTTCCGCGGGAACTTTGCAGTCATTGAGAATGATGGGGCAGGTGGAGGAGCCACGAATGCCCATCTTGTGTTCTTCCGCGCCCACGGAAAAACCGGGGAAGGTTCTCTCGACCAGGAATGTGGTTAGTTTGTTGTGACCTTCGACTTTGGCGAAAACGGTAAAGAGGTCGGCAAAGCCGGCGTTTGTGATCCACATTTTTTCGCCGTTCAGGGTGTAGTGCTTGCCGTCGGCGGAGAGAGTGGCGCGAGTGCGGCAGTTCATGGCATCGGAGCCGGAGGTCGATTCCGATAACGCATACGCACCGACGATCTCGCCGGAGGCGAGGCGCGGGAGATACTTTTTCTTTTGTTCCTCGGTACCGAAATAAACGATGGGCAGTAATCCGATGCCGCTATGTGCGCCCCATGTGGTGGCGAAGCCGGCGTACTGCGCGATGTGATCGGCGATGACGGCGGCGGTGACTTTGTCCATTTCGAGGCCGCCATAGGCTTCGGGAATTTCAACCCCGCTCAGACCCAGCTCGCCTGCCTTCTTCAGGAGATCGCGGGAGATGGAGAAATCTTTGTGCTCGATTTTCTCGGCGTTGGGCAGGATTTCGTTGACCGCAAATTCTTCCGCTGTCTGGCCGATGAGGTGGTGCTGCTCGGTGAAGTCTTCGGGAGTGAAAACTTCGTCAGGACGGCGTGAGTCAAGGAGAAAGCTGCCGCCAAGGATTTTCGTGCTTGGAGCTGCGGTTGTTGTCGCCATAAAACCTTTCAACCACGAAGGGCACTAAGGTGCACTAAGGAAACCCTTGAAGAAAGGCTTCGTCCAACTTCGTGTCCTTTGTGGTTATTGCTCTTACCTCCAATTTGTGCCGTTTACAAAGCGCTTGATGCCGTCTTTCAAATGGACAACATTGAAGTTTATAAGCAATCCGATGGATTTACCACTGAGCTTGAGGTACGAAAGAATCTGCGCGTGATGTACTGGCGAGACTGCTTCGACGGACTTGATCTCCACAACCACCAGGTCTTCCGCCAGCAAGTCGATGCGGTAACCGAGTTCCAGCTTTACTCCGCAATAAACGACGGGTAGGCCGACCTGCGTCGCAGATCGCACTCCGGCGATCGCTAGTTCATATTGCGGGCAGGCCGTGTACGTACTTTCCAGAAGACCAGGGCCTAGCTC
>JBAVUV010001032.1:0-3535 GCA_049696955.1 Candidatus Sulfotelmatobacter sp.
CCGCTAGTGCGATCCGTCACGCGAAGTATAAAGAGCTTCCCGCCGTTCGCGCCCGAAGAATCAAAGGTCTGGAATCGGACATCCGCGTCTGTCGCGCAAAATTCACGCCCGGCCCAAAGCAGCCGGCGATTCTGCAGCAACGTTGGAACGATCCAGCCGACGCGCCCAAAGTCCCGCACGTATGGTGCGCCCCACGCGGAGGCCGCGGCGGTTCTTGGGTTCCTGTCTCAGCCCTGCCAGCACTGGAAAAGTATTACAGCCGATGGATTCAGCACTGCGAGAGCAGGCTGGAATACGAACGCGCCATGCTCGACGAGCAGGGAGCCACCGACCTGCTAAAGCCGAAACCGCGCAGCGCTGCCGCTTCGCTTCCCCTCTGCAACTATTCCGCACCCGGCGGCCTGCAGATCGAGAACAAATGGAACCGCGGCGAGATGATCTATTACCCGCAAGTGGAGATGACCCAGGCCGAATATGCCCGCATTCACGCCGATTACAAAGGCACCCGCGTGGTAGGCAATTCGCACCGCGTCAGAACCGCCATGCAGCGCCACACGCTGGTTTCGGTTTTCCTTACCGACGCCAAGACGCACACGCCGCTAGGACCGCAAGAACCAGCGCCGCGCGAACTCCGCGAACCGCGAATCCCGACGCCGCGAGCTGTACCCGCGCCCGACCCCCAGTCCGAACAATTTAGCGCCATGCGCGAAATCCTCAAGGCAGGCGTGCAGGTAGTAGCGGCCCCACAGCTTTTCCCTACTCCGCCAGATGTGGCCGCGCGCATGGTGGAATTGGCTGACCTTCCGGTTTGCAATCAGTCTTTAAGAATCCTTGAACCTAGCGCCGGTACAGGCCGATTGATTGACGCAGCTTTCACCCATGCTGGGCAGATTGTAGCGGTAGAGAAGAATTACTCACTTGCCGAACGGCTGCGTACAAGCTACGCGACTGTAAACGTCCAGTGTGAGGATTTTCTGGAGTGCAACGGCAACCTGGGGAAGTTTGACCGTGTGCTGATGAATCCGCCATTTGAGAACGGGAGCGACATCAAGCATATTCAGCACGCAATTACGTTCCTGAAGCCAGGCGGGCGACTCGTAGCCATCTGCGCCAATGGACCGCGCCAAACTGCCATCTTGCAACCGTTGGCAACCGAATGGGAAGAGTTACCCGAGCGCACATTTGCGGGAACTGGCGTGCGAACGGTTTTGTTGACGGTGGAAGCGGCGGAAGAGGTAACTGTATGAAATCCTCAATGTCGAAGCGCGTTGCCCTATATGCGCGAGTGTCCACCTCCAACGGCCAGCAAGATCCGGAGATGCAACTTCGCGAACTGCGCGAATACGCGAAGCACCGCGAACTGATCATCGTCGACGAATACATCGACCGAATGACAGGTTCGAAAGACTCCCGCCCGGCGCTCAATCGGCTGATGGCGGATGCCAGCCGGCGAAAGTTCGATGGTGTGCTCGTCTGGAAGCTTGACCGATTCGGACGCTCTCTCCGGCATCTGGTTAACGCAATCGCTGAACTGGAGGCGCTGGGCGTGGCCTTCATCAGCTTTCGCGATAATCTGGACCTCACCACGCCATCCGGTCGGCTGATGTTCCAAATCATCGGGGCAATGGCCGAGTTCGAAAGGGCGTTGATTCAGGAGCGCGTCAGGGCGGGCTTGAGGAATGCCAGAGCCAAAGGCAAGAAGCTCGGCCGACCGCGCGCCATCGTCAACATTGAGGAGATTGCTGAGCTACGCGAGCAGGGCTTGTCCTGGGCTCGGATAACCAATCAGACCGGCGCGAGCAAAGGAACTGCTCAGAGGGTAGTGGCGGCGTTGCGCTCCAAGGAAGAACTTCTAGCTAGCTCTTGAATAATTCCTAAACGCGAGCCTCCGGGACTGTCTCCATTGCCGCCATCACCGTCTGTTTGAAACCCAGCGGGATCGCAAGTTTGGTAGTGAGTCCGCAGGATTTCCACAGGGCAAGCCCATTGCATTTAAAGAAACATCCTTGTTGGTATCGAGCAGGTCGAACAGTCTAGCTTTCCAACGAGACCCCTTTGCAGTCATGCAAAGAAAATGCTGGATCACTACCGCCACGCAGTAAATACGATCTGGTGCTGGGATTAAATATTGGCAATTGTGAGGGATTACGGCCCTAACCCTTAATTCTCGATTCCAAAGCCGACTGCTATGGGCTGTAATATTGCGAACACTTGCTCAAAGCGCGATTCATGCACCGCGACAAGCGGGAGCGCATGAGCAGCCGTGGCGGGATGCAAAGATGCGGACAATAGGCCGTTGAAAGATTTTGAGAGATTCGAGTTAGCTTTATCGCAGATCGCGGGGAAGCGGTTAACCTTTGCGGAGGTGACTGGTAAGGTGGGCGAAACGCCGTTCTAACCCTTTGCGCGGGAAGCGTGGCCGGAAGCCCGCTTCGTCCGCTGTTTCCGCACTCGCTTCTCGCGGTCGAGTTCGGCCTTGAGAGCCGAGTGTGGGACGGACAGGACTTTTTTAAGAGCTGTTTCAAACGTGGCGTATTCATCCTGCTCATTCTTGGTCTTTGTTCCTTGTTTCATCGTCCCCATAATACCTCCACTTCATGTATCATGGATCGCCTATTTTGTGGAGGCTCTCTTATGTCAGGACCAGCCAACATCCCGGATATTCATGCCCCGCGTCCGTGGGTACAGGTAGCGACTATCTGTCACACGGCGTTGACCGAGACCACTGGGCAAATGAGCGTCATCAGGATAACCGACAGAATTACGGTTGCTGGTATGACACCTCAGATGCAGCCACAGCCACTCCAACTCACGATGGCAATACTTCTAAAGTCCGGCGATATGGTGGGACAATACAACGTGCAGGTTCGCGTCAAATCACCTCAAGGGCGGGACACATTAGGCCAAGAAATCATGTTTCTGTTCGAGGGTGGGGATCGCGGAGTTCAAGTCATTCTCCCCATGGCCATGATTGCAACCGAACCGGGAACGTACTGGTTCGACGTATTATTAGAGAGCACGCTTCTCACTCGCGTCCCACTAACTGTTCTCTATCAGCGGATACAACTCCCGCCAGGAATGGTCCTCCCGCCGGGGGCGGGGCCACTCGGGACGTAAAGGAGAACACGAGGGGAGTTGCGCTCATGGTTACATAGTTTGATTGTTCCGCAACCACCAGAGATTGCCGTGCCGCTTCGCCAAATGAAATACGCACAACAGGCGGATTCGCAAATTGACGCAGTTCTTCTCGTAAAATCGGCTCATCGAGGTGGCCGTTTGAGTGTTCAGCAAGGCGCAGTTCGATTGCAGACGCAAGCTTTTGCGCCGATTCACTGCTGTCTTTGTGCATGTTCCAACTTTGCTGTGCAATCCAATCTTCAAACTGGTCCAATGACAGTTCCTGACGCAGATAGCGGCCCAACTTTTCGCGGATTTGATTTTCAGCAATCATTTATAGCCTCCCCGCCGTCGGCGCGGAATTATGACATATGAAACGTATACCGACAACTGAAATGCAGCAGATGTTCAATGAGGG
>JBAVUV010001033.1:0-3719 GCA_049696955.1 Candidatus Sulfotelmatobacter sp.
GCGAAGTGGAGCCCGCCCTCGCCGAGGTTGTTGACTTGAAATTCTTTTGCGGATTTTCCTTCGGAGAAATTGCCGCCATGCGCGACGTATCGGAACGCACGGTGCAGCGGAACTGGGAGAAGGCGCGGATTTATCTCCACCGGAAAATCAGCGCGGATTTATCGCTATAAGGATTTATGCCCACCCTGAGCCCGAATGAGTGGCAGGCAGTCAGTCCATACCTGGATCAGGCGCTCGCCATGTCTGAGGATGAGCGCGCTGCGTGGCTTCGCGCGCTGGCCGAGCAGAACCCAACCTTGGTGGCGCAGTTGACCAAGCTCCTTGAGGAACATCGCGTGCTGTCGCAAGAAGGCTTTCTGGAGAAGGGAGCGTTCGGATTGCCGAACGCCGCGTCGCTCGCAGGCCAGATTCTTGGGCCGTACACCCTGATCTCCCCAATCGGACAGGGTGGAATGGGAAGCGTGTGGTTGGCCGAGCGCAACGATGGACGTTTTGAGCGCAGAGTAGCGGTGAAATTCATTCACATCGCTCTGATGGGAAAGGGCGGTGAAGCGCGTTTCAAACGCGAGGGCAGCATCCTCGGACGGCTCGCCCATCCGCACATTGCGGAACTTGTCGATGCTGGCGTATCGGCCACGGGTCAGCCATATCTCGTTCTCGAATATGTCGAGGGTGAAAGCATTGATCGCTACTGCGACCACAAGACTCTGGATGTGGAAGCGCGAATTCGCCTTTTCCTTGAAGTACTCGTGGCGGTTGCACACGCTCATGCCAACCTGATCGTGCACCGCGACCTCAAGCCGTCAAACGTTCTGGTGAATAACGACGGGCAAGTGAAACTGCTCGATTTCGGAATTGCCAAGCTGCTCGAGGGCGAAGCCCAGGACGGTGCGGCGACTCTGCTCACCGTCGAAGGCGGCCGTGCGATGACGCCCGAATACGCGGCTCCGGAGCAAGTAACGGGCGCACCCGTCACCACTGCCACCGATGTCTATGCTCTGGGCGTGCTGCTGTATGTATTGCTGACCGGACAGCACCCTGCTGGCGGCAATCTCCGTTCGGCCGCCGACCTGGTCAAGGCCATTGTCGATACCGAGCCGACGCGTCCATCCGACGTTGTAACCACGGCGAAAGGCCCCGGCGAAGAGATCACTACTAACGCCGCCCGGCGCACCACCACGCCCGAAAAGCTTAGCCGTCTGCTGCGCGGAGATCTCGACACAATCGTGGCCAAGGCGCTGAAGAAGAATCCCCGCGAGCGTTATGCGTCAGTTACGGCGCTGGCCGACGATTTGCAGCGCTACTTGCGCCATGAACCCATCAGCGCGCGGCCCGATACACTAGCCTACCGCGCCACGAAGTTTGTGCGCAGGAATCGAGTCGTCGTCGCCCTGGCAGCGCTTACCACGCTCGCCATACTCGCGGGGCTTGTGGGAACACTGGTGCAGAGCCGGACTGCGCGAATTCAGCGGGACTTCGCTTTCCAGCAGCTCAAACGGAGCCAGGAGCATGACGAGTTATTAAATTTCCTTCTTTCCGATGCGGCGCCGCGCAAAGCTCTCTCCATTAGCGATTTACTGGCCCGCGCCGCGCAAGTGATTGACAAACATCACTCTGCCGATCCTCTGCGCCGCGCCGATCTTTTGATGTGGATCGGAGAAAACTATTCGTCCGAGGACCAGATCGCCCAGGGCCGCGTTCTGGTTGAACAAGCGTATCAAGTGAGCCGCGGTCTGTCGGATCCTTCGATTCGCGCACGCGCATCCTGCGCCCTGGCCGATTGCTTATCTCAAGGCGACGATCTGTCGCGCGCCGAAGTACTGGTGCAGGAAGGTCTCCGCGAACTTCCGGAGGGTCCGCAATTTTCCATCGACCGGGTGGCCTGTCTGCGCATTGGCAGCGAGGTTGCCCGGGAAGCTGGACACGCAAAGGAAGGAGTGGCGCGCCTGCAGGCGGCGCAGCGGATCATGCAGCAATCGCCGGTCGCAACCGACAATATGAAGATGAATACCGCTGTGGATATGGCCTCGGCCTATAGCGATGCAGGTCAGAATACCGAAGCTCTCGCGGAATTCGCGCACGCGGCTTCTCTCTTGTCGTCGCTGGGATGGGAAGACACGGAGACTAGCATCCACCTGTTCAACAACTGGGCGCTGGAATTGGATCAGATCGGGCGGACGCTGGAGGCTGAACAGATTCAGCGGCGAGTTCTCGACCTCGCGCAGGACGGCAACTCCGTCAATATGTCGACTTCGATGATGCTGAATAATTATGCGAAGATGCTGCGCAAACTGAATCGCCTGGATGAAGCCGCCAGCTATGCCCAGCGCGCTTACGAAAAAGCGCAACTGGAGCACAACCAGTTGGTCACCAGCCAATCGCTGCGGGAACAATCGCGAATTGCGATCAGTCAAAACAACTTTGCCCTGGCGAACCAGCTCCTTTCCCAGGTCGAACCGCAGATGCGCAAACACCTTCCTCCCGGACACTATGCCTTTGCCGGTCTGGCGGCAGACCGGGCCAGGATTGCCTTGGGAGAGGGCGACACAGCGGCCGCGCTGCAGTTCGCGAATGAGTCGGTTGCGATCGGCGAGACCGCCGTCAAAGCTGGTGGTGAGGGCGCATTCGCGCTTCCCGGCTATTTGCTGACCCGTTCTTCCATCGAACTGGCATCAGGAAGTCTTGATCCCGCGGTCGCCGACTCCAACCGCGCTGTGGCCTTGTTAAAGTCGCACGCCCCACCAGATTCTCTCTCTAGCACGCTTGGCGATGCTTACTTGGGCTTGGCGCGGGCGTCGGATAGCCAGGGCAAACATAGCGATGCCAAAGCGGCCGCCGGGTTAGCATTCGAGAATCTCCAAAAATGCCTCGGCCCCGATCATCCCGATACGCTTGCGGCTCGACAGCTCGCCGGTCTCGATCCCGCTCATCCATAAGCTCAGCGCAATAAGCTCACCGCAAAATATTTTTCCCATCAATGCTGTCGTCTTTTTCCTTTTGATTCCGATATCCCAAGTAGAGCCCAGTAGATCCTGCCTTTGGCACGATCTCGGCGAGTGGCGGGAATTGTAGAGGCGCTGCTCGTCTTCCTCTTTCGGAAAAATTACAAGAAGTAAAAAGGAGAAATCTATGCTGCGCTCCGCCGTCTGCCTGACCCTTTGCCTCTTGATGCTCGCCTGCTCGCTGCCGCTCATGGCGCAAAGCAATACCACCACGGCCGTGGTTCCACGTCTGGTGAACTATTCAGGAAGAGCACTCGATGCACAAGGCCGGCCGATATCCGGAATTGCCGGTGCTACCTTCTCCATCTACAAAGATCAATACGAAGGTTCGCCGCTGTGGCTGGAAACGCAGAACGTCACGGCCGACAGCAAAGGCAACTACACGATCCAGCTCGGCGCGACCAAGTCGGAAGGCTTGCCGCTGGACTTGTTCACTTCCGGCGAAGCGCGTTGGCTCGGCGTGCGTGTGAATGGGGGCGAAGAACAGCCGCGCGTACTGCTGCTGAGCGTCCCCTACGCGCTGAAGGCGGCGGATGCGGAGACAGTCGGGGGACTGCCTCCGTCCGCCTTTATGCTGGCCACTCCGCCTGCCAGCATCGCCGCAGTACCAGCGCCGGCAGTAATCGCGCAGCCGCAACCCCTGGCCACCGGCACCAAGCCGGTGACCACCGCCGGCGGTACCATCAACAAGCTCGCGAAGTTCGACGCCACCGCCGA
>JBAVUV010001034.1:0-3700 GCA_049696955.1 Candidatus Sulfotelmatobacter sp.
ATGTCTATGTTTCCAGACCTCACTCGCGGTGAGCCGTCTAGATCCAGTTCTCCCACCGGCATTCCGGCGGTCGTGCCGGCAGCGCTCGCGGGAGAACCTGATCGCAGATGAAAGTTGTTCGCCGCAGCGTCAACAAAATGCGGGTCCAGAAAGCGGGAATGATGGTCATTCCCGGTTGATTGAACATATTCTTCGAATCCTGTCAGTGTGGCCGCTAACTCTTTCCACGTGCTCGCCTTCGATCCGGACGCACAGTAATAAAGATTGTGATCGATCGTGACGGCTGGATGTTGTTTGTCGACCTGCGATTTATTCACTGCGATAAGACAGCGCGGTCCAGCGTAGATGATGTTGTTCGCAA
Organism: Candidatus Sulfotelmatobacter sp.; assembly: GCA_049696955.1. Classification (GTDB taxonomy): domain Bacteria; phylum Acidobacteriota; class Terriglobia; order Terriglobales; family Acidobacteriaceae; genus Sulfotelmatobacter. The sequence continues at coordinate 362 of JBAVUV010001034.1, forward strand.
AAATATCGTCTGCCATGTTCCACTGCATCTGGAACTCCCCGGAACCTGTTGCCGACGTATCGTTTTCGTAGAGCGTGTTGTTGACGACGATGCAATGCTCGGTGTGCCCCCGCTCCGGCGCATATCCTCCGATGGAAACACCGGCGGTGTGAGCGTGATAGATAAGGTTATTTCGTGCGGTGATGTAGCTGGTGGCGCGGTCCTTGTGCTCGCTGGCCAGCTCGATTCCGAAGTCCACATCATGCATGACATTCTGTTCGATCAGAATTCTTGTGCCGCCGTCCACGTAAATCCCATCGGAATTTTGCTCATCGCCGTAAGCCGGATTGCCGCGCGACGTGATGTTGTAAACCAAATTGCCGCTTACCACCCCGTCGCGCGCCTGGTCGACGGCCGGATCGGGTGCGGTGCGCTCGAAACCGATGACGTCGATTCCGATGTTGTTGTTGTCGTGGACAATATTGTGCGTGATACGGAAGTTGGTAACATTTCCGTTTACCACCAGCGATTCGCTTGAACCGGTTTTGAGATGATGCACCTCGTTGCCGTCAATCACCAAGTCACTGATAGGAACTTTGGCGTCGGTGCCGTATACGGCAATGCCAAACCCGTTGGCGCCATGTCCCGGACCGTCACGGCCTTCAAAAGTTTGCTCGATATGGTGAACGTTGTTCTTCAGCAGTTCGATATGAGTGCCAGACCCCATAACGCTGATGCCCAATGGAGTCAGGCGGTGCTCGGCGGTGTGGAAGTTGCGAATTTCAAAGCCTTCGATTCGCACGTAGCTCTGGTTGTGAAGCGTCAGCACGCCCTGTCTGCCGGAGGGAGTGAAATGCGTCGCGTCGAGAACAGCCGTCTCGCCGGGATAGCTTCGAAATGTAATAAATCCATCCGCCGCGTTGCCGGATGCCTTGATGGTTAGCAGTTCTTCGTAGACTCCGCCCCGCACGTCGACGGTACTACCCGCACGCACGGTATCGGCGGCGTGTTGAACGGTCCGCCAAGGCGCCGCTTGCGTGCCGGGATTCGAATCACTCCCGGTCGTCGACACGTAGAAGGAAGAGTTGGCCTGGCCAAAGGCCCCGGATACGCACACTAATAACATCACAAGAGACAGAAATTTCACGATCGCCCTCCCGGACAAATACCGCTTGTTTTAAACACTGTTCATATTCATTGCGATCGTGTTCATTGTGATCGCCAATGGCCAAACCGCGAGAGCGGCTATACTCCGCATGAATGGTTCTCCTCTCGATCGTTTTAGTACTTCAGGATTGATGGGTGGGGCGAAGTCCTTAGAACGGCAACCGCGAACGCTAACGGAATGTTTCTTTTTATATCGTTTGGTTGTTTTTGTCCAGAACAAACCAGGATTTCGACAGCAAACGAAAGCCCGGGCGAATGGCATCCGGCGGAGGTCCAAAGAATTGGCGGTGGATCAGGTCGAAACATGTCGGCACGGCGCCGGAAGTCCTACCGGGGATCTTCTGCGATCAGGCGCAGCAAGCCAAATTTCTCAGGAGCGTGGAACGTCTGTCTCATCGTGGGTTGCCAGACAACTTCGGTCCGGTTCGGCGGCGGGCCTTGGCTACGAAACAAGTTGATTCGAAACTTGTCGCCGGCTGACGGAGCGTCGCTCTGCAGAGCCGAGAATGGGATGCGCATGGCGCCGTACCAGATTTTCGCGGCCCGATCGATGCGGGCGGCTACAGTGAAGCCAGAGTTCCACTTCCAGCCATCTTCGTGATGCGGGTTAGACAGGTCAATATCGAGATCGACCCACTCCCCTTGCGGCGAGATCTCGAACTCCTTATATCTGCGAATGTTTTGGAAATCGGAACCAATGAAGACTTCTGCAACATCCCAATCCCAAAGCTGATATGTTTCGCTTGAACTGTCGGGCGAGGGCTTGAGATTCAGCACTTCATAAGGGCAAACGAATAAGAAGTACAAATTCTTCTCTGTCCAGCGCGAGAGGATTTGGGTACGGTACCGCGGTTGGCTCTGGCCGTAAGGAGCTTTGTCGATATAGACGGCTCGAGCTCCTTGCCAGAATGGGATGGTTGGATCCGTACTTGGCGCCACGTCTTCTCGAGCTTTTGTACTTTCCATCACAGCGGGTTCTGCTGCCATGAGTATCTGGCCTGCGATCAGAACGAGGACGCAGGCAATTAGGCCATCGCGCATACGCGTCTCCCGGAAATTAAGTCCGAGCGCAAGCTTTCCTGCATGCAGATCATTGATTGACCCCGCTGGCCAGGAATCCGCCGTCGACTACGATTGCCTGTCCGGTGACAAAACTGGCCGCGTCCGAAGCAAGAAACACCGCAGCCCCCACGAGTTCCTCGAGTTGACCGAAGCGCGCCATTGGCGTACGCAGCAAAAACTCCTGCCCGCGGGCCGTACCATCGAGCAACGCCGCATTCAAGGCTGTGCGAAATACGCCCGGCACCAGGGCATTGACGCAGACTCCGTGTCGGGCCCATTCAACTGCCACCGATTTGGTAAGCGAGAGTACGCCTGCCTTGCTGGCGCCGTACGCTGCAACCTCGTACAGACCGACGAAGCTTGAAAGCGAAGCTATGGTGATAATGCGACCGTACCTTTGCTCGATCATGTGCCGGCCGAAGACCTGCATGGCGCGCAACGTGCCGGTGAGGTTCGTTTCCAAAATCGCGTTCCATTCTGCTTCGGATAAGTCCACAGTGGGAGTCCGCTTGGTTTGGCCGGCGCAGTTTACCAGGATTTGCACGCTGCCGAAGGTACCGCAAACCCCATCAAGCAATGCCTTCAGGTTTTCTTTGCTGGTAACGTCACAGGTGACCGGCAGCGACTTTCGGCCGAGCGCCACAATTTCGTCGCTGGCCGCACGGACCAGTTCGGAGCGGCGTCCAGTCGGAATCACATTTGCACCAGCCGTTGCCAGCCCGCGGGCCAGGGACAGTCCAATGCCGCTGGTTCCGCCAATCACGACCGCCGTTTTGTCGCTGAGGTCTAAGAGAGGATGGCCCATTTTTTTCTCTGCAAGCTGCAATCGCGGTATCCCATCAGAGCGAGACGCCCCTCTTCCAGGGAATAAAGTCGTCCTGCCCGAGCAACTCTGCCTTAGTTCGAATCTGGCCGCTTGCCACCTCGATCATCCGCTCCAGTAATGCGTCTCCCATCTCTTCGATCGTGTTCTCACCTGAGATCACAGCGCCCGTATCAATATCAATGATGTCTTGCATCCTTTGGGCGAGCGGCGAATTTGTTGAGATCTTGAGCACCGGAGCAATGGGATTTCCTGTCGGCGTCCCCAGCCCGGTGGTGAACAGAACAAGGTTGGCGCCTGCGCCCACC
>JBAVUV010001035.1:0-1943 GCA_049696955.1 Candidatus Sulfotelmatobacter sp.
ACCAGCGCTCACGTCCACTGCATGTATGAAGTGGATTTCACTCGCATCGTGACCCTGCGCGCGAAACAGAAAAACGCTTTCGAGCAGCGCCACGGCGTCCGCCTCACCTTCATGCCGTTCTTCGTCCGCGCCGCCATCATCGCATTACAGCAGTGGCCCATCCTGAACGCTTCACTCGAAGGCGACAGCATCCGCTACCACCGTGGGATCAACGTCGGCATCGCCGTCGCACTCGATTGGGGTCTCATCGTACCTGTCCTGAAAAATGCTGGAGACCTCAACTTCCTCGGCCTGCAACGCGGCATCACCGACCTCGGCGAGCGTGCTCGCACCAAGAAGCTGAAGCCGGACGATGTCGAAGGCTCCACTTTTACCGTGACAAATCCCGGCCAGTTCGGCGCTGTCTTTGGCTTGCCCATCATTAATCAGCCCAACTCCGCCATTATGGGCGTGGGAGGCATTACCAAGCAGCCTCTCGTGGTTACCGATAAAGAAGGCAACGATTCGATTGCCATCCGCTCGGTCGTCCACCTCACGCTCGGCTACGATCACCGCTTGATCGACGGCGCCGTAGCCGACCAGTACATGGCTCTGGTGAAAAAGACGCTTGAGAATTGGAATGAAGAAGTCGGGTAGTTTCGTTAAGCCGAAGGCTGGGTGTTTGACGCTGGCGTCTGCTTGCACCAGGTAGAAGCATTCAGACACTGTACCGTTCCGTCGACAATTTTAGAGATTCCATCTCTAAATTTTCCCGGATCGATGATCTCCCGTGCCGCGACCGCGTCTGCCGTGGCCAGCGCGTTCTGCAGGAACGACATGGCCGCGTCCTTCTTTTCGGCGCCAGACTTATTCCCGAAAAGCCCTTCAATCCCGTTTACTAATGCCGGAACGAATGCAATTCCGCGCAGCAATTGGGTTAGAAAATCCATGCTCTTTCCTCCTTGAAATGTGATCGATCTGTCCGGCGTGGGTCGTTCGTCTTAAGTGAGGCTGGCGAGAATATCGTTGAGCGCGGTGAGGTTGGGATCCGCACCATCCGTAGATTTGACTATCTGCGTCAAGCACACCTTCAGTTCGGCCGCCTTGCTGAGCGCCAGCGCAAGCATCCCCTGCATGTCGATGCCGCCTGAGCCCGCGCTCTTCAATGTATTTGCGGTGGCCAACGTTAACGTTCTAAGGTTGGTAATGATGGTTGTGCTCGGTATTGTGCTCATAACTCTCCTTTTTGCCTTGCAATGAAAATGAAATGTCTCGCCGTGAACTACTTCAGCCAGTATCTGTGCAGCGCGATGGCCGCACTGATCGCGGCGCTGATCCCACCGTTCAACAATCGATTGTGGACGCTGTTGCGCAAATCGTTTCGTTCCAGCACCGCCACTTTATCTTCTACAACTTTCATCCGGCCCGGCTGGCCGTTTCCCATCAACCCGTCCATTTTCGTCTCCAGCCTCACCAGCTTATCGAGCACCTCCCGCTGGAATTCGAGGTCAAGCGCCTTTAACGCTAATTCCCTATCCGTAACTGCCATGCGTTATCCTTTCGCAGCCCGAGTCTGCTTATAGCGGATAGTCAACGTGCAACGCCGCTGAATATCTCGAGTATTTCGGCGGCGACGAACTGTCGTACAAACGTAGAAAATAATTCTGGGTCCGAGCCAGACGGGCCAGGCTGAAGGTTTGCGTGTTGAACCGTCCCAACAGGTTCCGGTCGTTCGCCTGCCCCCATCCGTAGTCGTTTAGTCGAACCTCAATACCGGTTCCACTGGCCGGCGCCAATCCGGCGTCCACCTCCACGGTCGTCGATGTCACGGCCGTGAGCTGCGCCTCCGTCAGATTCACCTGGTAATAGGCGCCCACTTGCGTCGTTTGCAGCAGTGGAGGCATATCCTGCAACGCGATCGTGGTTGCACTCGCCGCATACTCAATCCCCAGCGGCGACGCCAA
>JBAVUV010001036.1:0-1602 GCA_049696955.1 Candidatus Sulfotelmatobacter sp.
GTTCCAGGCTTTGAAGCGCATCGGACAGCCGAGGTCCGATCACCAGGATCAACAGCAGCGCTGACACGGGGATGTTGCGCGCGGCGTAGAGGCCCGAGTAGACGGCGAACAATATTACCAACGCTTCGCTGAGTCGAACTCCGGACGTCTCGCGGCGTTTGGCGGCGAACGCAATCAATGTGAGTAACAGGAGTGTGGCGAAACACTTTTGCGCCACACCGTGAAAATTGGGAGATTGAAACTCGTCGATATGATCCATCAAGAAGCGATTGGAAAGATAGTGGTAAATGTGGACGTGCAATCTCCAGCCATAGGGATTGGCGAGCGTCGCCAGCGCGCTTAACATACCGATAAGCGCCAGGTCCCCAGTCCGCTTTGCTGCCCTAGTCTTTTGCAAAGCATCTTCCAACCGATCTTCTCTGAGCGAGAAATATTTCCAGACTGCGCTGATCCAATAAATCCCGAGCAGAGCGAAGCCCAACAGAAATCCTCCGTGGATATTTACCCATGCGAGCATCCCTAGAGGGAGCAGCCACAAAAGCGGGAATCGTCGTCCATCCATGAGAGAGAAATCGTTTTCTTCTCTCTCGGATGAATCCAAGACGTAGAACCAACCTAAGGTAAAGAGCCAGCTCAGGACGTGCGGACGGGCAAAAAAATGGATCATCGAAGCGGAAGCCGCCAGCAGCACCAGAACCAGGGCTATGGGAAAGCTTGTGCCTCGGCGTAGGAGTAAACGAAACGACCAGGAAAAAGTTAGAGCAATCACCGAGGCAGTGAACAGGACTACTCCATTCAGCCCCGCCAGATGATCCAACCAGCCCACGCATACGTCATAGAGCCACTCCCAGGCGAACCAAGGCTGGCCTGCCATGGTCGAAGAGAATGGATCGACGTGCGGAATCGCGTGGCTCGCCAGAATGAGTTGCCCGGTGCGGATGTGCCAGCCGATGCCCGCGTCGCCAAGCAATCGCACCGCGAGGGCGGTGTATACGAGCATGCCTAGCAGGGCAACGAAAATTAAGTCTCCTGTCGCGGGAAGGATCCATTGCATCCAAGACCGAACATGTTTTTCTCTTTCAGAACTAATGTAGCCAATGGGCATCGCGTCGAATCTTATAGAGTGACGCTATGAACGGCAAGAGTACACACCGGGTAGTGATTGTGGGATCGGGCTTCGGAGGCCTGAACGCAGCCAAGTCGCTGGCCAGCGCGGACGTGAAAATCACATTGATCGACAAGAGCAACCATCACACGTTCCAGCCTCTGCTCTATCAGGTGGCGACGGCGGGGCTTTCCCCAGGTGAAATTGCTGAGCCTATCCGATCGATTTTGCGGAAGGACAAGAACATTGAAGTGCTGATGATGGAAGTGACTGGATTCGACCTGCAGCGGAAGGTGGTGCAGACGGCCGAGGAGGAAATTCCATACGATTCGCTGATCGTAGCCGCAGGCGCCAGCCATGCCTACTTTGGCCACGACGAATGGAGGCCGCTCGCGCCCGGACTTAAGACGATCGAGGACGCCATCGAAATCCGGCGCCGCGTTCTGTTGGCATTTGAATTAGCCGAGCGGCAGGCTGCGGCGGGAGAAGCGGTTGAG
>JBAVUV010001037.1:0-2729 GCA_049696955.1 Candidatus Sulfotelmatobacter sp.
ATGCCACTCCCACATCTTTCGGCGTTCCGCAGAACGAGGTCATCGGTGAATTCGTAGCTGATCTCGAAGCTTCCCTGGGCGACGACTTCCTCAAAGATGCTCCCGTCCCCGAACCAGTTCCTGCGCCTCAAGTTCATGCGCCTCAAGCTCAGCCCGTCCAGGAATCCAAGGCGCCGGTCGCGGCAGCGCCCGCGCAACAATGGCCGGTGCCCGCGCCGGTGCCCGCTTCAACAGCCGTGAGCGCTCCCGCAGTCGCCAGCGCAGCAGCCGCCTCTTCGTCCGCCAGCGCTTCGGTAATTTCTTCGCATGCCTCAGCTCCGGTCGCACAGCAGTCGGCTCATGCCGCTCCCGCTGCAGCGGTTGCTCCAATCATCCCCGGCCCACCAACTGCCGCCAAGTCTTCCCCCTTCGGTGAAGACGCCGGAGTTGATCTGGCCGAAATGTTCGGCGAGCTGAAACAAGACCTCGAATCGGGCACCAGTACAGATGAAGGAGATCCCGAAACTCACTACAACCTCGGCATCGCCTTCCGTGAAATGGGCCTGCTCGATGAAGCCATCGGCGAGTTGCAGAAGACCTGCCAGGCCGTCGATCGCGGCCATCCGTTCCCACAAGTCATGCAGACTTACACCTGGCTGGCGCAATGTTTCCTCGACAAAGGCGTGCCCGAGGCCGCAATTCGCTGGTATCAAAAAGCCCTCGCCGCCCCCGGCATCGACGAAGAAACCCGCACCGCTCTCCACTACGAGCTTGCCGCAGCCTACGAAGCCGCCGGCGACAAACCCTCAGCGCTCAAGCACTTCATGGAAGTCTACGGCCGCAATATCGATTATCGTGACGTCGCCGAGCGCATCAAGCCCCTGAAGTCGTAGAATAGCCCGATGGGTTTCGTTCCCAAAACCTTTTACCCCGATCGTCGTTGCCGTCGCAACCATTCTTGTCGTCCCAAGTCCAACCACTCTTGTCATCCCAACCTCGAGCGCTCTTGTCATCCCGAGCGAAGCGAGGGACCTTGGTTTTTCCCGGCACAACCAAGTTCGCCGTTATCTGTTATCCCTTCCCCGCAGCGGAGCGCCCAGTGACTCCCGATCCCAAATTGCCCGTGGAGAACGGCCCGGCGCCCGCTCCCGCTTCCGCAGAAAACAGCGCTTGGCTTCTAAACTCCCCGCCTTCCGCTCCCCTGCGCCAAGCCCCTGGCGGCTTGCAGCTTTGGCTGCATCGTACCTCGGTCTTCCTCTTCGTGTTAATTAGCGCCATCGCCGGCGTCCTTCTCCTGATCCTCCCGTGGACCCCTGAGTGGACCGACAATTACCTTCTGCTTTCCTATCCCTGGCTGCGTACTCTGATCTCCACCGGCTTTTTCCGCGGCCTATGCAGCGGCCTGGGTTTGCTCGACATCTGGATCGGCTTCTGGGAAGCCCTCCACTATCACGATCACCAATAGCTTAAAATCGTATCGCAGGGCTGCGAGAAAACGAGGATTCGTATCAAATCAGATTCGTACCAAGCAGATTTGTATCAAAGCGGACTTGTATCAGGGCACGGCTTCAGCCGTGCCGCCCAGAGCAATAACTGACGGGCTTTAGCCCCTGCGGTAGGCTGTACAAACAAGCAGAACGTGAATCCCCATGATCGATAAGCTCAAACCCGCCACGCTCGCCTATCAGAATCAAACGTTCCTCAGCAGTCCCGACGGGCGCGTCCTTCGCATCCTGGCCGAGTATCAGGAACCACTCTCCCGTTTTCGCCGTGAACAGATTCAGGACACGGTCGTCTTCTTCGGCTCCGCGCGCTTTCAGGGAGGCGACGCCGCCAAGAACAATCTCACCGCGGTCGAAAAAAACGAAGCAAAAATCTCCGCCCACAAGCAGGAAAGCCACCTGAAGCGCGCCCGCGCCGCCGTCGACATGGCCCGCTACTACGAAGACGCGCGCCGCCTCGCTTACCTTCTCACCGAATGGTCTATCCAAATTCCCGCCCGCCGCCACCGCTTCGTCGTCACCACCGGCGGCGGTCCCGGCATTATGGAAGCCGCCAACCTCGGCGCCTACGAAGCCGGAGGCAAGAGCATTGGTCTCAACATCAATCTGCCCTTCGAGCAGAATCCCAACTCCTACATCACCCCGTCACTCAACTTCGAATTCCATTATTTCTTCATGCGTAAATTCTGGTTCGCCTATCTCGCCAAAGCGCTGGTGATTTTTCCCGGCGGGTTCGGCACCATCGACGAACTCTTCGAAATCCTCACCCTCGCGCAAACCGATAAACTCGCCAAGAAAATTCTCGTCGTCATTTACGGCAGCGAATACTGGCATCGCATCATGAACTTCCAGGCCTTCGTCGATGCTGGCACCGTCGCTCCCGAGGACCTCAGCCTGTTCAAATTCGTCGACACTCCCGAGGACGCCTTCACTTTCCTGCGCGACGGCCTCACCGAATACCACCTCGGCGGCCCGCCAAAGAAAGAAAAAGAACAAGAAGTCCTTCCCGAAATCGCCAAAACCAGGCCATGATCCAAAAAGGAGTCCCGGAAAGTTAAGCTCTACCCTGTGAGCCCCGTGTCCCCTGTGTTAAAGATTCGGAAGTCCCCGCGAGCGAGCCGATGCCGAAACCCTGCATCCTCTACTACATCACCGACCGCAAAGCGTTTCCCGGAGATGAACTCACCCGCCGCAGCCGTCTACTCGACAAAATCGCCGAAGCCGCAAGCTCCGGCATCAACTACATCC